>DATMNR010000047.1:0-5409 GCA_035568795.1 Ktedonobacteraceae bacterium | reverse complement strand
TTATGAGCCAACAGAACCAGGAAGTCGATAAGTGGAAGACGGTCTATAAAGAAGTCCGGGGAGCACTCGACTTTCGCGTTGCAAATCTTAATGCTCAGCAACAGAGGATCGCAAATGTCCTCTTCGCCAACGGCTTGATCTTTGGGTTTCTCGGAGCCAGTGCGGGGGTTTTCTTTGATTCAAAAGTACCAAAATGGCCTACGTCGATCCTGTATGTGGCTTCGATGTGCTCCCTTGCTTTGGGCTTAGTCGCAGCTGTCGCTGCGCTATGGCCTTTAATAGACCCCCTGAGTCCATCGAAGGCAGAACGGAACACGAAGCAATTCACGCAGTTCTTGAAGGATCAAGGTAAAATCTTATCCAAGCCTATCGCTGTGTTGTGGAACAAAATTGCCCCACAGAGTGGTGAATACACGTCCGACGCAGGCTTTTTCTTGGATCCAGAAGAGATCCTAAATGCTGCCAACCTGAGAGAGGTGGAACTACTACACAAATTGTCTCGCTCGATTGTTGCTAATGTTGCATACTCTAAGCATATTGCCACATTTAGATTCAGGCGTGGCTGGATCCGTGCTCAGCTAGTCTTCATAGTTTCAGGCATTCTACTTCTCATTGCTGCATTGATCACTCGCCTCTTTATAAGTTGAGTTCGCCATGTGTTTGAGATTGGTTTAACTTGTCTTCGAGCTTAACAACATTGAGATTAGTAAATTACACTTATAGGAAACACTCATTGGCAATCGAGCATTACCTTGTTCGCTGACCAGATTGCTCATGTAACATCTTGCGTATATTGATTTGAGCACGAGATTCTGAAGAAACTCTGCAAGAAAATGTGCAGACGACACGTCTCAAAAAGAATAATGGTGAGTTTTGAGAAAAGAGGTAGGATTCCCACAAAACCACCGTATTTCGGGACAATTGAAACTTACTGCTCAAGAGGTAATCAGATAGGAATATATATGTCATCCTCTTGGCAATGATATCTTCGACTATGTCAACAAGCCTTGCTGCGGCCACTTCATTACATCTTCATAGTGGGAAGCAGCTTCGCATATCTAATTTGAGAAATGCCAGGATGTAGATTGAGGTGATACCCTGAAAAAGCAGTTGCCACATTTCTCAGTAATATGGAAATTGTTGTAGTGAGTATGAAGATACACAAAAACGAGGAGGGAAGCCTTATCTTGAAGGTCTTCCTTCCTCGTTTCGCGAGTCGGGGCGAGAGGATTTGAACCTCCGACCACCACAACCCCATTGTGGTGCGCTACCGGGCTGCGCTACGCCCCGTTATTGGAACAATAGCAGTATAGCAGATAATTCTCCGCATAGTCAAGGTTTTATTGCTAGCGATCATAGTACAAAATACGCCCGCAGTTGCTGCACATCTGCAAATCCGTGTTAGCACGCACCCGCTGCAATTCGCTGGGAGTCAAAATTACTCGACACCATTGACACGAATTTTGATCTACTTTTGAGACAGCTCGTCCTTGCTTCGTACGTTTCAAAGCCTCATAGCGGTTCAGCACCTGAACATCGATAGCACTCACAAATTGCTCACGATTTTCCAGTAACTCCTGGCGCTGCATGTCCAATTGATCGCGGCGTATCATGCCAGCAGCATTCGTCTCTAACCACTTCTCCTGAGCCTGGCGCCAGTCCTCAGCCTTGCTGTTTGCCGTCTCTTGTAAAGACTCGGTTGTTAGGATCACCTCAAGCGCCATCTCTTCCTGGCGATTTTGTTGCGCTCGTAAATGCTGCACTTCCTGTTGTAATGCATACAGTTCTTTCGGATTGGTCACAACACCACTATACAAGCGCTGCTCCTGCATGCGCATGCGGCGATCCAGTTCTTCAAGCGCCCACTCTGCTTCTTTTTGAGCCTGAAGACCCAAATGTAACTGTTGTTGTGCAATAGTATGCTCGGTTCGTAGCTTTTTTAATGCGCTATCTCCCTTAAGTGAAATCTCCAGTGCCTGTTGCTCAGCAATTAAACGTTCCAGTTCGAGGTCAAGCCGCTGTAATTGGTACAATGAAGCAGCTATCTTTGTCGTGCTCATATGTAGACCGTTCTCCTTTAGGAGCGTACGAAGTGCTTGGGATTGGATTAGATTATATTGTACAACTCTGCATGAGTATCAGCAAGAGGAATTTTTCAAGAAATTGTAAAAAAATAGATATTGCTTCGTGAGCACTCGCATATAAAATTTTCATCCAAATTAAGGACACTAGAAATTATGACCATATTATCCTCAGCCAATGAGCGCAAAGAAAAGGGGATTACGCGGGCTAAAGAGACAGGCACTACCACCTCGATTACCTTAAGTGAGAGGAGTATCACAGGATTTGCACTCATTCGTATTTTTGTGGGCTATCTCTGGTTCCAACAGCTTTTCTGGAAAATGCCTCCTGACTTCGTCGGTCTCTATTCCTACATCGTACGCGAATCACAGCATACAATCATTCCAGGCTATGGCTATATCCTTCAGCATACATTTCTTTCGGGTTGTACGAGTTTGCTTACAGCCACAGGCTGTACCTTGTATGTGCCATTAGCTGCAAGTGTCTGGATTACTGAGCTAATTGTAGCTATTTCTCTTATGTTTGGTCTTTTCACACGTTTCGGAGCAATTCTTGGTTCTGTACTGGCTATTCAATTATATGTTGGATTAGCCTATACGGAATGGTTATGGACGTATGGCATGTTAGTGCTGCTATGCCTGGCTCTCACAGCTATTCCAGCAGGACGTCGATTGGGTTTTGATCAATGGTTTGCACTTCGTTTGCAGTCAGCCGCACATAGTAACCGTTTGGCTCGATTCGTGAGCTGGTTTGCTTGAGAAAAGGAGGAACAGGCAATGACACATTTTCGAAGGGGCTTATTCGCTGGACTCCTGGCAGGCCTTTTACTAGCCATGCTGAACTTTGTAACGGACGGAACACCGGGCCGCACGCTGCCTGATGCATTACATTGGTTCGGCATCACCATCGCAGACCCGACCCTGAGTAGATTCACCGGCTTTTTCTTACTTATCATATTAGGAGGGATAGCTGGGATCATCTTTGGTCTTGTCCAGGGAGAGAGGGACATTACAATCGGTCGCTCGCTTCTCTCTGGTCTGGTATTGGGTCTTGTATGGTGGCTGCTTTTCTCGCTTCTACTGACGAACATCATGAGCCATGCATCTTCACCGCTCAGTCTTCAGTTTGGCATGTTCCTTGCCACTTTTCCCATCGATCTGCTCTTCGGGATCGTGTTGGGAGCAATATATTACCAACTACAAGGGCAGCCCGCAATGGCAGAAATGTAAGTACGATTGTTCAACAAGTTGTTTCTTCGCAAAGGGTCACCATATGCCGGTTGAACCGCTATTTATCTTTAGAAGGAAAGGGTATTCTATACGTTCATGAGTGAACTTCCAGTGATGAAGGAGGAAGAAGTGGCATGGAACGGTGTTGTGGAGCCACAGGTTTTCTCCGAACTTGCTCCAATACTCGAGCACAAATTTTACGAAAGGCCCTCTGTTTTTACTCCCGAGAACTTGTTACGTGAGGCACGAAGGCAGAAAGGGCTGGCAGTTGGCTCAGTACCAGGTATCTGCGTACTTGATCCTGATGGTGATCTTGTCGATTTCCTTCATACTACGAATCGTGCGAGACCCCATCCTACCTGGGCATGCTACCACACAGAGCTTGTTACTTTTCTGAATGAAGGCATCGAGTTTGGTGTAATTGGTCGTGTTGTCGGCGCCTCATTTGCGGTAATGGTAGCAGAAGAACTCTTCGCATCAGGATGTGAATTATTGATCAGTATTACTTCAGCAGGCCAGATTATCTCCATGGATCATCCACCATATGTGGTGCTGATCGAGAAGGCGTTACGTGACGAGGGAACTAGTTACCATTACCTGCCACCCTCCCCTTATAGCTGCCTGCATCAGGAACTCAGAAAGGCTATTTCTTTCGCCTGGGACAACACTTATGTTCCTCTTTATATTGGAGCAAGTTGGACGACCGATGCACCCTTTAGAGAAACAGAGGAGATGATATCTGTATGCCGGAACAAAGGCATTCTTGCAGTGGAAATGGAGGCTGCGGCTCTCTATGCACTAGCCGAGGTAAAACAGTACAAGATCATTTGTTTTGCGCACGTCACAAATCAAATGGGGCAAACAGAAGGTGATTTTGAAAAAGGACAGGAACAGGGCAGTCTCACTGCCTTACGTATTCTAACTCAAACTGCTACGGCCTGGAAAGACTCTGAATTTTAAACCAGTCCCACGCTTGTAAAAAGTTTCGTGTCTTTTACGTGATAAGAATATGACACGTCCAAATTGGAGACAACGGGTCTTTGATTGTATGTTTGTAGAGGAGTCTTATGCTTTATGGTAGCCGAAAAGGTTGCTATCGTCATCCCGGCTTTGAATGAAGAAGCAGCAATCCACCAACTGCTTGCAGAACTTCCCCAAGACTTGGCGCAATGGGTAATCGTGGTCGACAACGGTAGTACTGATGCTACAGCAATTGTAGCTCGAAATTCTGGAGCAATTGTCGCCAATGAACCCAGACGTGGCTATGGAAGAGCCTGCTTGAAGGGTTTCAAAACAGCTTGTAACCTTGGCGCTGAGATTGTGATTTTTATGGACGGGGATGGAAGTGATGATCCAACCGATCTGCCTATGATGTTAAGGCCACTTATCGAGGAGAAAGCAGACTTCGTCATCGGTTCTCGTGTAAGTAAAAGCGCTGAACGGGGAGCTGTACCAGCGCAGGCGCGTCTGGGCAACTGGCTTGTAAGCCGAATGATCCGTTTGCTGTACGGTGTGCGTCTGCACGACATCGGATCATTTCGCGTTGTACGAAGCTCACTCTTAGAAACAATCGATATGCGCGAAATGACGTTTGGTTGGCCTGTCGAAATGTTGATGAAAGCGGCTCGAGCAGACTACCGAATTCTTGAATTACCCATTCATTATCGCCATCGCAGCCATGGCCGCTCAAAAGTAGCCGGCACAATCAGCGGAAGTATCAAAGCTGCTTATTACATGTTGAGCACAACATTACGCTATTCAGGAGCAAGGAGGACACATGCCTGATACTGCCCTCGTCGTCATGGCTCGTTATCCACAGATTGGTACCACAAAAACACGGCTAGCGCGAACGATAGGTGATGAAGAGACTGTTCGCCTTTACCGGGCCTTTCTCACTGACCTGGCTTATAAGTTCGCCGGACAAATATGCGATCTGCATTGGGCATATACTCCAACCGAAGTTGACTATCTGTCCTTTATAGCAACTCTTGCTCCAGCTCTTATTGAGCATATGCATGCATTCCCACAACCGGGAAACGACATGGGCGCTCGCTTACACCACGTTTTTCGATGGACGTACGATCGAGCATATCAACGC
>DATMNR010000046.1:0-10152 GCA_035568795.1 Ktedonobacteraceae bacterium | reverse complement strand
ATAAACATCTTCTCTGCGGTAGGATTGATCAACCTGTGAACAAACAGCACGAGCAGTAGCATGAATATGAAAATTGGAAAACGCAATATAGCGGCAGCGAGCATCAAACCGCGACTATAACTGGCGCGTGAGGATAATCGTGCCAGCAGGACGTACGTACGGGCACTTGTTGCCTGGCGCACCATGATAGCTGCTCCAAGAACAGCTATAGCACTTAAATCCCAATTTGAAGTTCCATAAAAATAAGGTACATCTTCTAGAAACGGAAAAAAGAGCGCGGCAAAAAAGACAAGTACCAGAACAAATTCTGTCCACATCCAGCCACTACGGAAGTAGCTTTCTAGAGTCAAGCGGGCTATTGTAATACTCGGTGTTCGCCACAATGATTTAGAAGTCGCTAAGGTATCTGTATCCAAAGAGCTTTGCGTGCGTTGCATCGTCTCCATTTCCATTATCGTATGCTAGAAAGTTCTGCATCAGGCCTGGTAGTGTGAATATACACGTCCTCAAGCGTCTGGCTTACAGGATTGAGCGAGTGTATCTGAATATTTGCTTCAACAAGTGCTGCCAATACTCTATTTTGAGATTCGATGTTTATGCGCAGGTAATTGTTCTGTGCTTCAATAACAAGCTCTTGAATCCCAAGTTGAGCTATGATATCGCTGGCTATATACTCATGCGTGAGCACGATTTCAATAGCATTCTGAGTATGCACGAGGTCAGAGACAGCACCACTCTGGACGAGTTCACCATGATGCAAGATGCCAACCGTATCGCAAAGCATTTCCACTTCCGCAAGGTAATGCGAACAGATAAGTATGGTTTTACCTTGTTTGCGCAGTTCAGCAATAATTTGACGCACTTGCCATTGACTGTATGGGTCAAGTCCATTGGTTGGTTCATCCAAAATCAGAAACTGCGGATCTGTCAGTAGAGTTTGAGCGATACTCAAGCGTTGCAGCATACCCTTAGAATATGTAGCGAGGCGTTCATCTGAAGCGGCATGTAAGTCAACTTGCTCCAGGGTTGATTGTACATGCTGCTTTGCTTTTATATTCCAGTAGCCAGAGAGTTGTGCTATATAAGTGAGATAACTGCGAGCTGTAAAACGTAGCTCTACATAGGGGCGTTCGTGAAGATATCCGATACGCGAGTGTGCTCGACGAACCTCTGTCTCACCAAGCACCCTGAGTTGCCCTTGTGTTGGAAAGATAAAGCCCATGAGCAATTTTACCAGGGTTGATTTGCCCGCGCCATTCTCACCCATCAGGCCAAAACTCATGCCAGGTTCAATAGTGAGCGTCAAATCATTAAGGGCAACGACTCCTGTTTGATAAATTTTTGTCAGTCCCATGCAGGTTACAACTGCAGGTGAGTTGACCTTCATGATGTTCGCCATGCTCCTTTATACAGAGTGATTTTCTGCATTGCTCAACAAGTATAACATGAACGAAATGGGGGTGAAAGGAAATTAGGACTAATCATAAACATAGAGGGCGCGACACATTTGTGTCACGCCCTCTAATAACCATCTACAAACTTTAATCCAGGTAATCCTTCAATTTGCGGCTGCGGCTGGGATGACGCAACTTGCGCAAAGCCTTGGCCTCAATTTGACGAATACGCTCGCGGGTAACATGGAACTCTTTGCCAACCTCTTCGAGAGTACGACTACGGCCATCATCCAGCCCGAAGCGCAATTGAAGGACTTTGCGCTCGCGCTCAGTCAAGCTTTCAAGCACATCTTCTACCTGCTCTTTCAAGAGTTGATGGCTGGCAGCGTCAGCAGGAGCAAGCGCTGTATGGTCCTCGATAAAGTCACCCAGGTGGCTATCTTCTTCCTCGCCAATAGGCGTCTCAAGACTTACAGGCTCCTGGCTGACCTTAATGATCTCGCGAACTTTTTCAGGACTGATCTCCATCTGCTCGGCGATTTCCTCGGACGTGGGTTCACGGCCAAGGTCTTGCAATAGACGACGGCTAATACGAATCAGACGATTGATCGTTTCAACCATATGCACAGGAATGCGAATCGTTCGAGCCTGATCCGCAATAGCTCGAGTAATCGCCTGACGAATCCACCACGTGGCATATGTGCTGAATTTATAGCCCTTGGTGTAATCGAATTTCTCAACAGCACGAATCAAGCCGATATTACCCTCCTGGATCAAATCCAACAGGCTCATACCACGGCCAATATATTTTTTAGCCACACTGACGACAAGACGTAGGTTTGCCTCGGTTAATCGGCGCTGAGCGTCTTCACCGTCCTCAACAATGCGATAATCTCGGCTTAAAGGTGATTTGGAAAATTCAAGCCGACCACGCTCCATTCGACGGGCAAGCCGTACTTCTTCCTCAGCAGAAAGAAGAGGAACTCGTCCAATCTCGCGCAGGTACATACGTACCGGATCATCTAAACTACTCTCAAGATCAGCGACTACGATTCCGAGACCATCATGCAGGTCTTCCCACTTGTTTCGAGTTATGACCTCAACGTCTATATCATCTTCAGGTCCAGGCTCCCAACCCGCTGGCGGCCCTTTCGTTGGATCCAGAGCGTCCATTGATTCTTCGTCCTGTAGCTTGAACAGGTCAAATGACTCAGCATCACCGACGGGAGTAACAAAACTTCCTCCGGGAGTACCATGTGCATCACCTATAGTATCAATATCAAAAACATCGTCTTTTCCGCCCAACAGGGACTCATCAAACGATCCAACAACAAACACCGTGTCGTTTAAAGGTTCCGTGTGTACATGTCCATTTTCTACTAGTTCTAATTCAAGCACTTCTTGCTCCTGGTTCACCATTCTTTCATCCCCCTTCAGAAAACAGGCGTTATAAAAAACGAATAAAAAACGATAAATCCTGTCTCCTGATCATACGTCATAAGGTAAAAATGATTCCACGATTCACAAAGATTGATTTCGAATAAGCAAGCATATTACAGACCATTAACCTTGTAAATGCATTGCCGAGTCAATTGTTCGCAACTGACGATGAATATCCATCAATTGCTGTTGGAGTTGCTGTACAGTTACACCATCCCCAACATCTTTAGCACCTCCTACGAGATACTGTAGTTCTGTATTCGATTGTAATAAACGTGCACGTTTGAGCCGAGTAGCGCATTGAACTGCGTCTTTTACCAGTCCTGCACCCTCTAAGGGAGATCTCGACTCAACACTCTTCCGCGCTCGGTTTACTGATTCCAGTAAAGCAGAAGGCACAAACTGCTCAAAGGATTGAAATAAGGGGGAAGCATCACGTTGATAGACTGAGTTGAATATGCGGTACAACTCTCGCGTGTCTGTCCCTGCAAAGTCACCATCGGTAATTATACCACAAACATGCGGACATAACTCAGGATTCTGCAAGAGTAGCCCAATTAGGTAGTCCTCCCATTTTATCCTATCTCTAATACGTTTGTCAAGTCCAAAGGTTGTTCGTGATTCTTGCCCTTGTTGATTATTTGCTGGGAAACGCAGAACTGATTCTTCCCCTGAATCTCCTGATTTCTCGGACCCTGAGAGATCGCCCTCCGATTGCGATTGGTTTCCCGATAAGGATTGGCGATCTATTGATTCCGCCCTACGAATGTAACGATATTGACCCGCGTGGTCTGAAAATTCCGCAATAACACCGGTAGACTTTTGTCCTCGCAGTATTCTTTGCAACTCCTCGTTTAAGCTGCGTTCATCAATGCTGATCATTGTTGCAAGTTTACGTAGATAAGCATCTCTTTTAACACGATCTGATATTGAACCGATAACAGGTAATAGACGTTTGGCAGCCTCTGATTTACCAGCTGCCTCCCGTACATCCAAACTACTCGTTTTTGCAACAAAGTAATAATCGACTAATGGAAGTGGATGAGCCACTGCATAAGACCATACTGAGAAGTCGCGACGGATCACTTCGTCAGGATCTTCTCCGATAGGCAATTGCAATACGTTAATCTCGGCATCTACCCGCTCTTCCAAACGAATCATTCCGCGAGGTTCGCGCTTATATCCTGGTGATCGCATCAAACGTCTATCCGCTGCCATTGGCACAGGAACTACTGTGCGATCGAACGCTTTCAATGCTTCTTGTATTCCATGCTCGGTAGCAGCTATTCCTGCCTCATCAGGATCGAGCGCAAGTGTAACTTGTTTTGTAAGTTTTTTAATCTGTTGAATGTGCTTTTCAGTGATAGCACTACCAATACATGCTACCGTCTGTTTTGTTCCATATTGATGAGCTATAACCGCATCTACATATCCTTCGACGATAATGACTTGTTTTGCGAATTTTATTGCGTCCCGTGCCATGTCTAATGCGTACAGGACATTATTTTTTTCAAACAAAAGAGTTTGAGGCGAGTTCAGGTATTTTGGATGATTATCACCAAGCGCTCGTCCTCCAAATCCTATCACCCTTCCTCGAATATCCCGTATCGGAAAAATAATACGATTCCGAAAGTAATCATAGACCCCGCTACTTTGATCTCTACCCTCCGCACTCACACTTGTTGCAGACAGTACTTTGCCCATCTCACGGGCACGCACCAATCCAGCTTGTTCCAATTCGTACTCGGTATAGCCTTGTCCGAGCAGATACTTACTCAATCCATCCCAGCCTTCAGGCGCATAACCGAGACTAAAAGACATCACCGATTCGGCTGAGATGCCACGGCTCAGGACATAGGCTCGCGCTTCAGCCGCATCCTTCGCTCGTAAGAGCATTTGATGGAACCAAAGGGCCGCTTCTTCATTGAGTTTCCGTAGCTTGTCTTTTAGAGCATGAATTTCACGTTCCTGCTCTGGATTAGCGCTGCCATAATCTTCAACTGCGATACCAGCTTTCTCTGCCAGGTAATGCAAAGCATCTCGAAAATCTAACCCTTGTTGTTTCTCTACAAAAGTAAAGACATCGCCACCTTCATTACATCCAAAACAACGCCAGGTTTGAGATTCGGGAAACACATAGAAAGATGGTGTACGTTCATTATGAAACGGACAAAGGCCCTGCAGAGATTTTCCCGATTTCCGTAAGGCAACTACCAGACCTACTTCTTCAGCCACATCTATTTTTGCTTTAATTGCCTCAATAAGAGATGTCATAATGAACCCTCTAGCAAAACGTAGTTGGCGAAGTTAATCAGTTACTCTCACACCAAATATAACGAGCAATAGAGCAGAAAGTCGCACTAAATAGAAGAATTATGCAAAGTTATGGTAACAACTATTCCAAATGTACTACCAGGTACTACGGATTTAGGGAAATTCAAGTTGTTCGCGCTTTTAGGAAAACCCGTATAATACTGAATGCGAAATATATTACGCTTCAATTTCCTTAACTCTCACAACCAGATGAGCGTCTTTCTATTTGATCAAGCAAAAATTCAAACGCACTCGTCTAACAAAAGTAACTTATCCACCTTATCCACCAGCCCTATATACGAAGATTCTTTTTAAAATATTTATAAAAATATATTTGTAGTAGTAATAGGCACTGTGGATAAGTGTATAGGTCGTTAAAACAACATTATTTCATTTCACGCGAGTGACAAAAACGAGCCTGTAGAGATGCTTTAATCCCCGTGGATAAGTTACCCACATAAGATTTAGAGATGGATAGTTTGGGGATATATCTGTATCTGAAGTGGAGAAATTACTGGATAATGAGGATAAGAAAAACACAGTTATTCAAACTTCAAAGAATGAGGATAAGTTATCCTCGTAATGAGTGGATAAGATATGTCGACTATCCACTGATCCAATGTATGTTTATAACTTATCCACCACACTCGTTAATAAAATGTTCGATATCCTATTCCCATATATAGCGTAAAAAAACGCATACCAACATTGTTTTCAGATAACAATTCATGAAATGTTTCATAGAAGAAAATCGGTTCAAAGAAACTTAACGTGCAATACAAGTGAAAGAAAAACGAGGGACTTTTACACAATTCTCAGTGGTTGTCCACAAAATTGACCGATTTATCCACTTTATTTTTCTTTTGACGAGCTTTTTGTAGATTTGGAGTTGTTTCTTCTTAGACGAACCGAAAATTGGACAGGGCAATATTACAGTTTTCAGTGTTGTATAAAATGGACATAGGAAAGATAAAAGTGGAGAGAAGGGAAAACTTGTCCTCAACTTTTGTGGAAAACTATCTTTCATAATGAATCTTATTTGGAAAAGTTCAACTGAACCCACTGCCTGAACATGGATGTGGAAAACTTATCCTCAATTTCTGTGGAACAATGATTTATAAAGTATTCAAATAGAGCTTTGTGGAAAACTTATCCCCCAAAAATGTGGAAAAACAGACTTTTTAGCGATACAGAACTTTTTTCACAAACTTATCCACATTCGTTGTGGATAAGTTTGTGAAAAAATGTGCAGAAATGAGGAAATATATTTATATGGTTAGGGCTTGATTCTGATATCTGATGCCGAGGTGCGCTAAAAGATTATAGACACGAAGAATTTCACCAGTGCTTATTGCAGATGCAGCTATGTATCTTGTAACATGAGGGGCATCACCGTCGAACACCCCTCCGAGCATTCCTAACACGCCCTCAGTAAACTGTTGTTGAAAAGATTCGAGCAGGTGAAGTCCGGTGTACCATACCTGTTCTAGACGTGTAATACTATCCTGGGAAATTTCTATTGGAATAGTTGAACCCTCAACGCAAAGTAATGCATCTACATATGGTCCGAGTAGCCAGGTCCAGACACTACCCTGATGTAAAGCAAGTTGTTGTTCCTCGAAATTAGCCAGAAGTTGACCATGATAACTTGCATCGTTCGGAGCAAGAGATCGCAATCCGAAAGGAGTCATAAGTTGCTCAGTAATGAGGTCGAGCACGATTCTTCTATGCTCTTGATCGAGAACAGGGTAACGTAAAGAAAACGCCAGAAGTTGATTTGGACGCAAGCTCAGATCATCCCCTTCTGGTCCATCTATCACGTCATAAAGAAAATTACCGGCAGGGTACCAGAAGCGTTCATTAAAGTTTCGCTTACATTGGTTGCTTTGCTCTTTATAATATGTGGTCTTATAATTAATTCTGCCTTTTTGGTACAGAAGTTGGGACCATTCATCCATTAAGCAGAGAGCGTTGTACCAGAGGGCGTTTACCTCGACTGGTTTACCTTGACGCGGTGTAACCGGAGTGTGATTCACATGTGCATTCATCCACGTCAGTGCTGCTCCTGGGTGTTGTGCTACAAGCAATCCATCTTGTGGATTGACATGTATGCCAAGATATGTACCCTGTATATACCAGGAGATAGCATCGACAAGGCGTTGGTAGACATCATCCAATAGTTCATAGCCGTGTGTAGTACGCAGATAGTGGTCAAGAGCATAAAAATACCAGAGGCTTGTGTCAATACTTGTATAGTCATCTTCCTTTAAAGGGCGGGCGGATGTTGGTAATCGATCCGGTAGCATTCCTTGCTTAAAGTAGCGAGCCATGTAGTGTAGTATGTGTTGGGCTTTAGAGTTTTGCCCACTAGTCAGTTGCAAGCCAGGTAAGGCAATCAACATCTCACGTACGTTATCCTGCATATCGAAATAGCCAGGGATCAATACGGGGACAGTTTCAGCATCGTTAAAGAATGGAGATGGGAGGTGATTGCCTGAAAAATCGCCGTATGGGATTGAACGCTTCGCAAAGAAGCGGTTCCCGGCTTGCCAAAGAAGATGAATAAACTCTTCATCCGTATTTGAAGGATGCGAGTTGTCTCTAATAGGTAATATAGGAAAAGTATGTATTGTTTCTCCACCCTCTCCAAAAAAGCGTTGAGGTTGTTCGTACGTGTGTTGGTTCTCTACAGCATTTTTATAGGAGTGAGTGAGTTGGCTGGTATTGAAAATTTGAGATGATAATTCTTCAGTTGTCACGATGATTGTTACTGTTGAATCTTCACCAGGCCATAATTTTGCACGAAAGACTCCCGGAAGATAGAGATCATCTGTTGCAGCTAAACCTGCTGCCTGATCCAGGCGACGTAAAAAGTGCCAGTACCAGACGCCTGTGGGAAGAAATGTTGTCTCACTGCCTGAACTACCTACTGCGAAAATATGATAGGGTTGCGCATCATCGCTCGCTCGAATCGTACAGCCTGCAACCTCGTCATGAGTAGAGCTGCTGTGCTGTTTCTCAGCTTTAGCAGAAAAATCTTCAGTCTCGTGCGTTTGTATTTGAAAATGCCGCTCATTATTACCATACTGATGCTCGTTATAAAGTCGATATGCAGCAAAAGGTAATAAAGTTAGTGTGAGAACGCGTTGATCTTCACCGGTATGGCCTGGATGGCTGCGCCCATTATTGAAGCGTACATTTCTGTCAAAACCGTTCGAGAAGTTATTTTTATGTAATTGCCCATCTGGTGTATGTGTGCGCAGTACGCGATATTGAATATATGTGGTATTACGTTCCCTGGCCATCCAAATACGTTTTTCAAGTATAAGCCCATCAATACCACCGATCCGATATGTAAAATTAGGAAAGCCCTCTTCGAGACGAAATGTTTCCAGGTGTACAAAACCTGCCGGATTGATAGTTCCATCCCTGTACTCGTTGGTGCCTAAATAATATGTTCGTTGGTCGAAAAGAATTTCTTCATCGATCTTTGCCAGCAAAAGTCGTGGAGATACTTCATTATTTAATGGAGCTACAAGCAATCCATGCTGCATACGAGTTAAGGTACCCGCAACGGTGCCAGATGCATAGCCACCAAGTCCATTTGTTATAAGCCACTCACGTGAAATGGTCTCATTTAAGTCACAGCAAATACTGCGATCAAATGCGATGGGCATCTATTCCCCTCAATCGTCTTCTATATAGCAAGCTATATATAGGCGTAAGCAAATGTTAGTCAGAAGTGGGTATTCCCATTGTGTTCAGATTCTGTGTCGTAATTAACCTTACCCCAACTTTAGTGTACCATACTCATGCACGATTGGGTGAATGTCTTCTCAAATTCTTTTCCTGTTTTCTTCGAATATCAAGAAATTGTGATATTTTTTCTGCCTATTTTTATGAACATTGTGATACACTGCTTGCCAGGAACGTATTTAGAAACAGGTACAATGAAAGGGCAGTTATCCTTATGTCTTGCTCTGCACGTATAGAAAGGCTTTTCATGTACCTGTGTAATGCATTCATTACACGGCAAATGCTTTCGGCAAGATAGAAGATTTTTATTTAGAGGAGATTTCTTTATGAAAGCTTATTCTCACCAAAAAAGAAGCAGAAATGCTTCAAAGGGTATGCTATGCGTGGGAATGTTGATTTTGTTTGCTATGTTGCTCTCAGCATGTGGCAGCAATTCTACTACTACTGGCAGTGGTAGCACTCCTACAGCGAATCCCGCGACGCCTACTATCGCAGCTCCTAATGATCTGATTGCTCCAGGCACATTGACGGTAGGCAGCGATACAACGTACCCTCCACAGGAGTACATTGATACAGCAACAAATCAAGCGACGGGTTTTGATGTTGATTTGATTACCGCTATTGGCAAGCAAATGGGGCTACAAACGAAAGTCGTAACAACTAGTTTTGATACGATCATCAATAGTTTAGTGGCAAAACGCTTCGATGTTGTAATATCTGCAGTAAGTGTAACTCCTGAGCGTCAGCAAAAAGTTGATTTCGTACCATACTTCAATGCAGGTGAGTCACTGTTAGTAAAAATCGGCAATCCGATGAATATTAAAAGTACATCCGACCTGTGTGGACAGAAGGTAGGAGTGCAGAACGGAACAATCGAGCAAACTGATTTAAATACAGCCAACACTGCATGTAAAAATGCGGGAAAGTCTGCTATTGAAATAACTGCTCTGACGAACCAGACCGATGTTATACAACTGCTGGCAAGTGGCCGTGTTGTTGCAACATACCAGGATTCACCGGTTACCGACTACTTTAACAAACAGCATCCGGGTCAATTTGCCGTTGGAGGCTCGGTAGTCAACGCTGGAATTGAGGGTATTGTAGTGCGTAAAGGTGATTCTTCGATGCTCAATGCTGTCCAAACAGCCTTCACTCAATTGAAGGCTAATGGAACATATAATTCTCTGATTCAAAAATGGGGATTAACTAACGAAGCAATCTCCTAGATTTGTCGTCTTACCATTCTAAG
>DATMNR010000045.1:0-11410 GCA_035568795.1 Ktedonobacteraceae bacterium | reverse complement strand
ATCTTGCCTGCGATAGCGACGCCCAATGTTCGCCACATCATCATATTGCGCAACCATCAAGCGCTTCAAACGGTTATGGATGCTCTTAGCCGTGGTGACCAGTTCTTCTTTATTCTTCTGCAAAGGTAGAACCGCTACCTTTATGGGCGCTAGCCAGGGATGCAGGTGCAGAACGGTTCGCCCTTCTTTATCCTTGCCCGTTGGTGGTTCTTCTTCGTACGCATCGAGCAGCAAATTCAGGAATGTTCGATCCACGCCGCCTGAAGTCTCGACGATCCAGGGTATGTAGCGCTCCTTCGTTTCTGGATCGGTATAGCTCAAATCCTGCCCGCTATACTGACTATGGCGTGAAAGATCCCAATCCTGTCGCCAGTGGATTCCCTCCCACTCTTGCCAGCCAATGATACTCTTGTACTCAATGTCATAGGCTTGTTTTGCATAATGCGCAAGCTCATCAGGCCCATGCGCTCGGAAACGCAGCCGGTCCTTATGATTGATGATGCTCGTGTACCATTCGAAGCGAAACTCTTTCCAATAATCAAACCATTTTTGCATCTCGCTTGGATGCACGAAGAATTGCAAGTCCCATTGCTCGAACTCGCGCTGGCGGAACAGGAAATTACCGGGAGTGACTTCGTTGCGGAAAGCCTTACCAATCTGGCAGATACCGAATGGAATCTGAATGCGTGAAGACTTATACACATTGTCATAATCCAGGTAAATGTTCTGACAAGCCTCACCTCGCAGGTAAGTCTTCATGCGCTCGCCTTCAACCACACCAATATACGTCTCCATCATCAGGTTGAAGACGCGTGGTTCTGTGAGTTCACCGCCGCAAACCGGGCATTTATTCTGCTCTAAATTTTCCGCGGGTAGGTGATCAACACGGAAACGTCGTTTGCAATTCTTACAATCAACCAGTCGATCTACAAAGTTCTCGACGTGACCGCTGGCCTCCCAGACACGCGGATGCGTAATGATGCTGCCTTCAATGCCCAGGACGTTGTCATTGAGCTGCACCATCGACCACCACCAGAAGCGGCGAATATTATTGCGCAATTCCACGCCTAGAGGCCCGAAATCATAGATGCCCGAAACCCCGCCATAGATCTCGGAGTTGGGGTAGACAAAGCCTCGCCTCTTACACAAAGCAACGACTTTCTCAATTGGAACAAGCGGAGTGTCTTCCGTCGACAGCATGGCTTTGTCCTCTGTCTGTGTCATGAGTGGATTCCTTTCCTCAAACAAAAAAATTCCCCAGGCGTTTTATCAACAACGCCCAGGGACGAATGCATGCCTGTGTAGGCCTGGGGCAACTACAGAAAGCGGCATGATGCGCGGTTCCACCCTGCTTCTTCACCCAAATGTGTGAAGCCACTCATTCAATCCAGCTCCGAAGCGCCCTTCACCTGCTGTGGATTGCCGACCTCGCACCATCTGCCGGCTCGCTTCTACCCGTGGCAAGCTACTCCTCTTCATCATCGCTGGAGGATATCTGATATTTTGTACCCTGCTAGTATAGCCGAGATGTCAATCAGGCGCAAGCAAAGGAGCAATTATTTTAATCGTAATATGACCACTGTCCTCGTCGTCTTGCCCACCTCATGATCGCCCTTATGAAAAAGACCGAAGCTATAAACCTGAAAACCCGTCTCATGTGTATGTGTCCTTTCTGTGTTTGGAAATATTATATGACATATATACGGTAGTCACACGAAATAGTTTAATACAAGGCTGCGATCTACCTAACCAATTCAATGCACCTCTTAATCTGCTCCACATGCCCACTCAAATGATTCGTTACAAACTCCTCAATTAACCAATCTAAGGGCTTATCTCCATATCTGACATGTTTTCCGGTCAACTCCAAATCGCTATCTTTCAACCTACCTAGCACCTCGTCCAATCTTGCGTAACTTCCTGGTAAAGTTGCTTTTATCTCTTTCAAACTATTCGTCTCATGCTCGCTAACGCCGTGCAAGCGCTCTACATCATCAGGCATGCGTCCAAATTCACAGTCTGGCTCTGCGATCAGTTTTTCAATCTCTCCTGCCCAATAAGGCATAAACTCCACAATATGTGACAGGTTCTGCATGATTGTCCACTCATTTTCAGCAGGTGACTGGTAGAGCTTGCTTGCATCTAAACGTGCCAAGGGGCCATCAATAAGCTGATGTAAAGTAGCATCAGAATTCCGTACATGCTCGCGAATAGCTTCAACCTTTGGATTGGCTGGTATTGTAGTCATGCATTTGCCCCTTCACAATTTGGTCAATTTCTTACATTATGTAATAATGTAGAGGAAACAACAATATACGTATCCCCGCTTTATTTAAGGAGTAACCATGCACATACCAACCTTCCAGGACGTGCTACATGCACGGCGTCAGATTCGTCCGTACTTGAAACCCACACCCACCTACAGTTATCCGGCTATCAATGCCTTGATTGGAACCGGAGTATATATCAAGCATGAGAACTACGAGCCAGTGGGGGCTTTCAAAGTGCGCGGCGGCATCAATCTGGTTTCACAACTGAGCCAGGAAGAGCGTGAAAGAGGCGTGATAGCTGCTTCGACAGGCAATCATGGACAGTCAGTCGCTTATGCAGCACGGCTCTTTGGCGTCAAAGCAATCATAGTCGTCCCCGAAAACGCCAATCCTGGCAAGGTTGCCGCTATGCAAGGCATGGGAGCAGAAGTCGTCTTTCATGGTGCAAATTTCGATCAATCCAAAAAGCATTGTGAAGCACTGGCTCAAGAACATGGCTACCGCTATATTCATTCCGGTGATGAGCCATTGCTTATCGCAGGTGTTGCCACCGAAGCGCTAGAAATGTTGGAAGAAGAACCAGAGCTTGAAATCATCATCGTCCCTATCGGTGGAGGGAGTGGCGCGGCTGGAGTCTCTATAGTGGCGCATGCCGTAAATCCCCACATTCAAGTCATCGGAGTACAGTCTGAAGCGTCACCTGCTGCCTACGAATCCTGGCGTCAGAAACGCATAGTTGAAGCTCCTAATCGTACGTTTGCAGAGGGTCTGGCGACAGGCGTAGCCTTTGAGTTGCCACAAAAGATCATGCAAGAATTGTTGTATGATTTTATGCTGGTCAGCGAGGAGGAGATTATGCACGCTATGGTCTTGATGATCGAACGGGCGCATACTCTTGTTGAAGGTGCAGGAGCAGCCTCCCTGGCTGCAGCCTTTCGCATGAGCGACCAGTTGAAAGGCAAGAAGGTTGGCTTGATCTGCTCCGGCGGCAATACTTCACTCGAGCATTTGAAGCGTGTTTTAGCTCTCTAATCTGCTTGTCCACACGCTCTATACATGCTACAATGTCACCGACGAAAATTGTGATCATTACAAAAAGAGAAAGAATACATGGACGAGCAGGTGGTGGCAGGTTCAGATACCCAGGCGGATATCGCCGCATTCGTAGCACGTTACCCATTTCCTATCGATGATTTTCAACTGGAAGCAATTGCGCATCTTGCGGCAGACCGCTCGGTCATGGTAGCAGCCCCAACCGGGACAGGTAAAACACTGGTCGCCGAATACGCCATCTGGCGTGCGCAACAGCGCGGACAGCGTGTCATATACACAACACCTCTTAAGGCGCTTTCCAACCAGAAATACCGGGATTTACGCACTATCTATGGCTTTGATGCTGTAGGGCTGGTAACGGGCGATATTGTAGAGCACAGTACTGCATCAATCGTTATCATGACCACCGAAGTCTATCGCAATATGTTGCTGGAAGAGGGCGGAGATCGCTTTGGGAGTGGCGAAAGCATCATCCCCTCATCGATGGCTGATGTCGGCTCTATCATTTTCGACGAATTGCACTACCTGAGTGATATTGGCCGTGGCCCTGTATGGGAAGAAGCGATAATCTGTTCACCCCCCAATGTTCAGTTGGTTGGTCTCTCAGCAACTGTGAGTAATGCTGAGGATCTGGCCGATTGGATTAGTCGCGTTCACCGTCCTATCTCGCTGGTCGTACACGAAGAACGTGCAGTTCCCCTTGAACATTACTACTTTCTTGATAATACATTGCACCTCGTTCAGGATGCTGATGGCAACCGAATCGAACGCTTTTCCGACGTTGGTGGTGAGGCTCGTATTGCTTCCATCATGAAGCGAAATCGTACCTATACCTTCGACGATGATGAAGAAAGTCGCGAGTGGGAAGAAGATCAATGGGCAAATAAAAACAAGAGACACGGAGCAACAACCAAAGCAGCAGATGAGCTTTCAATCTCTTCTTCAACTTCGGTACACGAAGAAGAAAAAAAATCTTCTAAACCAAAGCATCTCGTGGAGCGTAGAGCACCAGAGCCAGGTGAAGTGCTCACAGCACTACGCGATGCTGATTTATTGCCCTGTCTCTATTTTCTACCTGGACGTAAAGTGGTTGAAGAAGGAGCTGAAAGCGCAGCGCTGCATATCTTTACAACACCTGAAGAAGAGGCGATCATCAGAGAAGAGGTTGGCGTTTGGCTTGAGAATATGCCTAAGGAGGATCGCAATCTGCAGCAGGTGCATGCGCTTGCTGAGATACTGCCCCGCGGGCTGGCTTTCCATCATGCTGGCTTGTTACCTGGGTTGAAGGTGCTGGTTGAGACACTTTTTGCTCGTGGTCACCTGCGTGCGGTTTTTGCTACTGATACCTTAGCGCTTGGAATCAATATGCCGGCGCGTGCCGTTGTTGTGGGCAGTCTCAGTAAATTTGATGGACAAGAAATGCGCCTGCTTACCCCTAACGAATATCGCCAGCTTACGGGTAGAGCCGGTCGGCGCGGTATGGATGTACGTGGAGCTGCCGTTATTCCTTATTCACCCTGGGAGCCGTTTGAAGACTCATTCCACCGCATCACAGGCGAATTGTTGCCAGTTACCAGCTCCTTCGTCATTCGCTATAACTCGATACTCAATCTGTGGCGTCCAGGTGATGTCAAGCACCTGCGTCGTATTTGTGCCTCAAGTCTGCGTGAATACCAGCGCTATGTTCTATGGGAACAACGCGAAATGATTCGCCTGGAGAAATTGGAAAAACGTGCTCAAAAGAGCAAGAAAGCTGGAAAAAAGAAAGGCATCGCCTCAGAAGGCGCTAGTCAAGCGTTGGAACAACGACGCAAGAAGATTGGCGCGTATCCACTCAGCCGTGCTGGCGCAGCCGAACTTGATGGCACAATTTTTGCGCTACATGCACTTGGGTACATCGATGAGGGTGATGAACTGACGCTTCGAGGTCGTTTATTACGTGGTATCTTCCATCCTGCTGGAATCATGATTGTCGAATTAATGTTGGGAGGAGCGCTTGATGAGCTTGCGGCTTCTGAACTCGCCGAGGTTTGTAGCTGGTTTACGTTCGATAATGATCGACGACTCAATAACCACAATATTTTGAACAATCACCTCATGCATGTCCGCCGCGAGCTTTGGCGTATCGCACAGCATGTTCATAATATTGAACAACAGGCCAATATTGGCGTCTCTCCCTCCATCGTCCCAGATTTTCATGGTGTCGCGCTGTCCTGGTCGCGTGGAATGTCGCTCAGCGGACTCTTAAAACGTATTGACCTTGCTGAAGGTGACCTTTTGATGCTGCTCAATCAGACAATAGACCTCTTGCAGCAGGTTCAATCAGCAGTTGGCCAGGCTCTCGATGCAAGGGATATCTGGATACAAGAAACGGACTTAGACGAGTCACTTTCCACCGCTTACAAGAAACAACACAGACAGCGTGCCATCCTATTACAAACTTATCATGAACGTCTTGAGCGTTTGCGTCCATTACTCGCACAAGCATCCGCATCATTGTTGCGCGGTATTATCATTCAAAGTCGTACTATCCCCTCAATGGTTGCGTACGTTGCTGGCGAAGAACTTCCCCTTGATGCTGAAGAAGACACCGATCCCCGGGATGTCATTGAAAGCATGTAGCCACATTTCCTAATAACATCAAATCTCCATCCCCTCACCGTTTATTGCCATTAATGAAATAAGAGTGGAGAAAAACAACCAGCTACCATTACTTTGGTCATACTCATGAGGTTCACACATTGCCAGAAGCAAGGAAATTGACTAACATGTACAAACAACGCATAACACTAGTTGGAATGGCACAAGCGCACGTGAAGTGGCGGGAACAGGAACAGAACATCACAAAAGAAGAGGTAGAGATATTGATGAAGGCTGAAGCATTGGTAGGAACAGTTCTTGGAACATGTACACTACAACAACTTATTGGACAAGGAGGCATGGGAGCAGTCTACCTGGCCCAGCAATCTCGACCTCGCCGCCAGGTAGCAGTCAAAGTACTATTACCATCGACAACTCTCAAACCACAGCACCTCGCCGCCTTCCTGGAGCGTTTCAGACGAGAAACTGATGCTGCTGCCTCTTTAGAACATCCTAACATCATGCCAGTCTACGAATATGGTGAGCGTGATGGAGTAGCATATCTTGTCATGCCCTATATCAGTGGCGGTACACTACGCGACGTTATGGAACGCGAAGGAACACTTGCGTTTCCCAAAATAGTCAACTATCTTGAACAAATGGGTGCAGCGCTCGATTTTGCGCATGCTCGCGGAGTTATTCACCGCGACATAAAGCCCGCCAATATTTTGCTTACTCCCGAAGGGCGCTTACTGCTAACCGATTTCGGGCTGGTTAAGATTCTTTCAGATGGGCAGGGCGCTCATGCCCGTCTTACGGGCGCTGGCGCTCCCGTAGGGACACCCGACTATATGTCTCCGGAACAGGTAATGGGAACCGAGGTAGATGGACGCGCAGATCAATATTCGCTCGGTATTATCCTTTATCAAATGGTTACGGGAACAACACCATTCCAGGGAGAAACGCCTATGCAAATAGCTGCGCAGCAGTTGCATACGCAACCGACTCCCCCACATGTGTTCCGACCTGAATTACCTGAAGCGGCTGAACAGGTTCTACTGAAATCCATGGCGAAGCGGCCAGGAGATCGCTATTCAAATGCGCTAGAATTTGCCACCGCGTTTCGTATAGCACTGCAAATGCCTGGAGTGCAACAGCAGCCTGCGCAACACAATGAATTTGCAGCGAGCGCCTTCTCAACATCTAGTGTACTTCCTGCACGCGGACTTTTTGACCCAAAGTGGCAAACAGGTGCTCTCCCATCAATGACAAATGAACAACAGACTGGTATGGGTACAGGCACGCTTACTTCGCCAAGCATGCCAGCCCGTACGACTGGTTTGCTTTCACGAACTGGCATGTTTCCTAGCGTAGGAAAAAATACAGGCATGCTCCCGACTGCCATAGTTGACGAACGCAACCCAGCTACACCTGGTAACGTAATGCCAACTTCTGCAGGTACGCGACCGTTACAAAATCAACAGATGTTCAACCAGATGTCTCCCTCGTTCAACACGATGACGGAGAGCGGCATGCAGCCAGCGGTCATGCCACAAGGTTTGAACCAGATGCCACCATCCCTGAAACCGACAACAGGCGCTTTGAATGTGCCGAATGCGGAGCAAACAGGTACAGGAACGATCAAACTTACTGGTCCGGTGAAAGTTGTGCAGGTGCCAGTGGCTGGACAACCTGGACAGTTTATTACGGGCTTACTGCCTGTACCGGCAAACATACAGACCCCGACTAAGCAAGAATCCCGCTCGAAAATGCCGCAGACAATTGCGATGGTAGTTGCGCTGTTTGTACTGCTGGTTGGCGGCACTACCGGAATCTGGTATATGCGTACTCATAATGGACAATCTTCGTCACATACGGCTTCAACCTCTCCCGGGGTGGTCTCGACACCTAATGTGGAAGCAACGGTGCTTGCGCAAGCTACTGCGACGGCTCAATCACATATCATACTTTCCGATCCTCTGAGTACAAATATTCGTAATTTTCCTGTATCCACAAACGGTACAAAGATTTATCAATTTAAAGCTGGCGCATATCATATGACGAATCTTGGAGATAGCGGTATTGCAGTCGTCTTGCAGGAATCTCTCCCCAATGGACCAATAGGGTACACCTTAACGATGCAAGAGATTAAAGGCGATGATACCAGCACCGATAATTCCTTTGGTATGATCCTTCGTTACAGCCAGAAGACCAAGGGCAACCAAACCATTAACACCTTTTATAGCTTTGAAGTCTTTAACTATAATGGCGGGCAGTACAGATTTTACAAGTATGATAATAGCAAAGGACCATCGGTCAACCCCTGGACACAGGTCTGGTCACAGGTGTTTGGCCATGAATTCCACCAGGGTCATGGTCCAGGTAATATCAACACTATTCGCGTCTTTACGAGTGGCAATACGTTTAGCTTTACCATCAATGGGAAAACGGTCGGTAGCGTCAAAGATGGTTCTTTCTCAAGTGGCACGGTAGGCATGTTGGTCAATCTCAAAGGTACTGAGGTTGCATTCTCGAATATGTTGATTACCAACAATTGAGGACAGTACTTTTATCTTAGTAATATGCTTGAAATTTTGTCATCACTGCCTCTTTTGTCTAAGATACTCATATGGGGTTTTCTCGTGGCAGGCTGAATTGTGCCTAAAAGCAGCAATGAGAGGCAGGTTTGAATGAATGCTGAAGCTTTGGTTGGGAAAAAACTGGATTCCTACACGCTCCGTCGCGTTATTGGTGTGGGCAGTATGGGGGCGGTATATCTGGCGAGACAGTCACAGTCTCATCATGAATACGTTCTAAAAGTTTTTTTGCGTGCATCTTCGCTAGAACCTCTCCAATATATTGACTTTCTCTTACGTTTTCGACAAGAAATGGAGTTGATTTCTTCTCTCAAACATCCTCACATTCTTTCCGTTCTTGAATATGAAGAGCGTGATGGCTTCGTGTTTCTCGTTATGCCGTATGTCAGCGTGCGAAGTCTGGAGAGTATACTGAATTCCCAGAAACAGCTGACTTTGCTAGAGATAGCTGATTATCTTGATCAACTAGCTGCTGCATTGGATTATGCGCACGAACAAGGAATCCTCCATTTAGATATCAAGCCTGGCAATATCCTCATTACGATTCAAGATAAACTGCTCCTCACTGATTTTGCATTAACAAAGACAATGACCGAGAGGCAAGCAGCAACGATTCGGCAATTTAAAGTGGGGATGTTAGATTATATGGCGCCTGAACAGGTAATGGGAAAAGAGCCTGGAGAAAAAGTTGATCTATACTCGCTTGGTGCCGTCCTTTATCACATGGTCACCGGATCTGCCCCATTCAAGGGAGAGACAATGGTCGAAGTAGCAAAAAAACATCTCCAGGAAGCACCACCCTCACCACGCTTAAAACGCGCGGATTTGCCACTTGCCGCTGAACAGGTTATCCTGCGTGCTTTGTCCAAGCGCCCAGGGCATCGTTATGCCCATGCACAGGACCTTGCTGTAGCATTTCGTCTCGCCCTGGAAACACCTTCTACTGAGTTAGAACAGGCGCGAAAAGATGTGCTGCTGCCCAGTGATGTAACCTCTTCAGGCATCTATCCTTCTTATAGCCTATTCGATCCACAATGGCGTGCGGAATTCAGCTCTGTTAAAGATAGCCAACCAGCATTGGATCAATCTACACCTGTGTTAGCAGGAAACGTATCTAATATGCCAACAGGGGTGTTTGTGAGCATTAAGAATCTTCCACAACCTACAAAGCCTGAACCTGTAGCAGAAAAATCGCCACACCCTTTGCATATAGTTCATTTTAATCCAATCACTCCGCCGCAGGAAACTCGCAGGTACTCTGAACAAATCACTCAACCTGGCAATGTAATGTCCGCCACGCCAGTTCAGGATAGTTGGACGGCCCCTGGGCAAAACGCTAATCCCAGTCGTGTATTGATGGTTTCAAATGCCATCACACCAGTTCAGGATGCACGAGTGTTCCCGGAGCAGAACACCAACCCTGGTGCTTTAATGTTAGTCCCAGATGCCGAACAAACAACGACCGGGACAATTATGAAACTGACAAGCCCCGTGAAAGTCGTCAATGTGCCTGTTGCAGGTCAGCCTGGCCATTATATGGTTGGGTTATTGCCTGTTCCAGAGGTATCACAGCCTGAAAAGGGTGAACAACCCACAGCCCCAGGCACAACGAAGTATCTGAAAAAGAACTCCAAATTGATTGGTTTGGCTTTGCTTGTCATTCTATTGTTCGGTACAGGGGCACTCTGGTTTGCGCATCAGCACTCCAGTTCAAAAACTCCTGCTGCTGTCACTATCGTCAAAACTCCTGATCTCAAAGCGACTGTGGCTGCGCGAGCTACTGCAACTGCCGAAGCGAATATCATTCTTTCCGACCCTTTGACCACAAATATTCATAATTGGCCTCTCATGGCGAGTGGATCAATGCTCTATGTCTTTAAGGATGCAGCGTACCATATCACCGATAACGATAATAGTCGAGGAGCGCCAGCTATATTGTCAGGCCTGAACTTGAAAGGTCCTTTTGTGTATACTTTGACCATGGAAGAGATAAAAGGGGACGATACTTCAGTCAATAATGAGTTCGGTATGATATTTCGCGCAACTATACAAAATAAAAACGGCAAAACGTTTACGACGTTCTATACATTGGAAGTACTGAATAAAACTGGTGGTGAATATCAATTTTGGAAATATGATGATAGTCAGGGAGCAGCCTCCAATTTATGGGAAAAACTTGCCAGCCATCCGTTTGGAAGCGAATTTCATGAAGGCCAGGGATCGAAAAGTATCAATACGTTTAAAATCATCGCGAATGGCAAGAACTTTACGTTAGTAGTCAATGGCAAGAAAGCGTGGACCTTTCAAGATGGTTCATTTGCCACCGGCGGTGTCGGAATGCTCGTAAACCTGAAGGGAACTGAGGTTGCCTTCTCCAACCTGTTGATCACACATCATTAAACTAGCAGGAGGCACTCAGTGACAAGTTTTTTCATATCTCTAACGTTGATCTTCACAGGTTTACTCTGTATACTCAATATAACCTTCGCTATTGTATACCGCAAAAGGCGCACTGCTGAACTCCTTTCATATATCGCTGCTATAGTGATCGAGGCAGGTTTATTTGTATTTACTTTACTTCTACGCCTTGGAATTCTGACCCATATACCGTATCATTTGCCCCCACATCTCCCATTCAATCGAGCTGAAATAGGCACAGTGATTGCAATTGGCGTAGGCTTATTTCCAGCTGCTTACTGGCATCGCACTTCGATATCACAGGTGCGAGAACGCATGGCAAAAGATGCTCAAGTCCTGAAAGAACGAGATGGCGGCGTTCATATCCGCAGTAATGCTCCTGGCGAGTGGATGAATTAGCTTCAATTGAATTTCACTGCTATAATGTTGAGTGCATGGAGCTAAGTCTTTTGCCTGGGAGCAGTGTGACAGTCAGTCATAGGTTTTTCGCGT
>DATMNR010000044.1:0-4373 GCA_035568795.1 Ktedonobacteraceae bacterium | reverse complement strand
CCCAAAGCAAGCAATTGAGCTAAGGCTCGTAAACCCATCCACAAAATGATTGGATCAGCGAAACGAAAGGTGTAAATAGTTGCACTGATGCGCCTGAAATCGTAGAAAATGATTACCGCTCCTAGCACAGCAAGAATCACGAACGCACTCTGGATGTACTCGATCAGCCGCTCTTTGCTGCTTACGCAGATGGTCGTGACCAAAACGGTGATCAGTGGAAAGAAAAACAGAGCAACGCCAAAGATCTCATCAAAATAGATCGGGTTACCATTGATTTTATGAGGTACGACTTGTGTCCAGGTGAACTGCACCATGATTTGGGAGACAAAGGCTATTAAGATGATCCCAAGCCATGGCCAGATTGACCAGAACGAAGGGAAGATAGGCTCCCTCACATGAAAAAGCGTTTGCACAAAAAGTATACAAAACAGCAACACTATGAATGGTTGCATTGGTGAAGCACTGAGAGATTTCAGCTGCAAAACATCAGGAAAGAAAGCAGTTGAGAAAATAGCAACCAGGAATAACCCCCAATCCGCGTATTTAGCAACGAAAAAAAGCAGCGCTATTGCACCCAATCCACCCAGGATGATCTTGGGATCAGATAGGAACAACGGGGTAAGGAATGGAGAGATCAAACCAGCTATGACAATCAGCAAGAGCCGATACCACCAGAAGCCCACAGCACGCCTGACTTGAATTAGACGGTGGTCTCTGCGTTGTTTGCGCAGCTCTTTAGCAAATTTTCTTGCCGGTACATCTCCACCCTGTGAAAGGGGAAATGCACTTTTAGAAAACGTATCTGGAATTTGCATCGAACTTACTCTTCTCTAGAGATTATACATACTTGCCATCCCTACCTACGTGGCAGAAACAATGGTGTAAGGGGATTTTTATTCGCATTCCCCGTCCCATTTGGCGCTAGCGACGTGGCATATCCGTTCCCCGATCCGTTTGGCACTGGCGGTGTGGCATATCCATTCCCTGCACCGTTTGGTGCTGCTGGAGATACTGACTGTCCAGGTTGCTGCATAATACCATTCATCGATACAGAAGCAACTGTCGAATTGTATGTCGCCATCTTTTCACCCTCTCTAGCATAACCTACTGCGTTGCCATTTGCTGGATTTGTGTTGGCCGGCACCGATACCAACTGCTCATAAGGTACATCGACAGGCGGGGCAGATACGAAGTAGCTATTATGCCTGCGACGTGGCATGCGATTTAAAATAGTACCTGATGGCGTATGCGTCAGGGAAGACAACATTTCTTTCGCTCGCAATAGTAATTTGAGCTTGTCATGTCTGGAGTCCAGTACAAGCGCGACCCCATCAACCATGGTAGCTAGCAAAAGCGCATCCGATCCGCTCAGCAAGGGTGGTCCGTCAATAATTATCAGGTCGGTCTTCTTGCGCAATTGTGCCAGTATGCTGGGAAATTTCTTTCCCAATAAAAGTGTAGGATCTTCCATCTTCTGGCCTCCAGGCAGAACCCATACACCTGGAATATAGCTGCGTACTACAACAGGATCGACAGGCTCTGCGCCTGCTCCTCTAAGCAGGCCTGCCAATCCTATGCCAGTAGTACTGATACCAAACGCAAGATGAGTAGTCGGCTTTTGTAGATTACCGTCGACTACCACCACTGATCCTCCTGCCTGCGCAAATGCCGATGCCAGTCCGACCGCAACAGAGCTTTTGCCTTCTGCTGGCTGAGCGCTTGTGACGAGCAAAGCGGCGCCTTTGGAATTGTGCCACTCACCAGGCAAGACACCGGTGAGGCGAAGATTGACACAAATGTCCGCAAACTGGTGCATGACACGACCTTTCGCAAGTGCCGGATTCTTCTTGATTTGCTTTTCAGTGAACAGGCCTCCAAGGTAGGCCATGCCGAGCTTCTCCTTTACCTTATCCTCGCCACACAATCGATCATCAAGGAATATCATGAGAAACATGATCATGGTACCGATCAAAATGCCAATTGCACCAGCAGCAGCTATAATTAGTGATCTATGGGAGGATGATTGGACATCTATTGGTTTCGCCTGTTGTATTACGATGATATCACTACTCACATTAGTTGGCAGTTGATCAATTTGTGCCTGTACGCTATTGATTTGCTGGTTGACATTTTGCAGATCGTTGTTTGCCAGGATATAGCGTATATCAGTCGTATTTGCAATCTGCTGCATCGCTTGCGAGTCTGTATTTTTTTGCTTCACTTCGGCGTTTAGTTGAGTTTGTAGCTTATTACGCAGATCGTTCAGTGCTGCCTGACGTTGAGACTGGATATAATTCTGGAATCCCTCGGCAACGGCATTGGCTAACAGGATACAGTCCTGCGTATTGGAGGTCGTGGCAGTGATGGTAACAGTGGCAGATGTCGTCGGTGGAACTGCGACAACATCCGCTAGGAGATCATCGGCAGTATAGTTTCTTTTCCTTACTTCAGCGTTGTTATTGACTACATATTCCATCACCGAGCGGGATATCATCTCAGAAGCATAGTTAGAAGCTGCATCAAGGCTGGTCCCACTCGAAGACACTCCTGGAATGGTAGTTCCGGGAGCGCCGACGGTAGCCAACATGATAGCGTTCACAGTACTCGTTGCAGGGGTAATTTTCGTCAGAGCTGCACCCCCTATCAATGCAAACACAAAAGCAATCAGAATAACCCAACTATATTGTTTAATGCTAGGAAAGTAACGTTTCAACGAGTGTCCCCCTTTATATATCTACTTTTCACTTTGCATTATCTTCAGAAATCACTTCTTATCTTCAGCAATGCTCTCTAGCGATAAGTGATAATTATCCAGAAATATACTAACCAGTTTCACAGTGTACCATAGTGTAGCTTTTCTTCTCATAGGACATATTGTTGAAGTATGGTTATGATTTTTGATCTTCGGTAAAGATTTCGCAACCAACTTCTCCTGAATATCAGGCAGAAAGGAACACTTTTATCATCACCGCCTGGTTAATATAAGCTGTATTATTCTGCGTGGTCGAAAGAAACGCGATAACCCCTTCCTGCACTCCATGTGCATTTAGTTTATAGGGGATTACCACGTTAAAGGATGCACTACCAGAGGTGAGAGAAGAATGAAGAGCACCTGTATCGCCGACTGTGACATAGGTGCTATCATAAATAGCCACCCGACCTAGAATACTACCACTGGCGACATAATTACCCTGTACGCTAACCGGACTAGTGACTTGAGAGCCAAATGCAGGATTGGTAAGCGATACGCTGCCATTTATAGATGCCACATTTGTAATTTCCAGGATGTCGGTCGAGACTCCATCAAGGTGGTAAAGAGTAGCAATAAAGCCCCCTCCGCCTGGTCCATTATTGGTGATCTGGATAATGATAGGATCAACATGAGTATTTTGCACGACCGATTTTGTCACATCCTGCCAGTGAAAGACGTTAAATGCCAGGTGATCAGCCACCTGTACGCCCGATGTTCTCCAGCTCTCGTTTCCTGACTCTCCTCCTTGAGAAACATAAAGTGCCTCGGACTTTTCAGCCTGATAGCGAGTTATATCGGGATAGAGACCTGAGAATAGTATCTGCGCAAATGTTGTCCCATTCCATTTATATTCTTTGAAAAGGTCGGGCACAGCACTGGACAAACCATTCATGCCAATCTCTGCCGTGGTGATCGTTCCGGTCATACTGATGTTCGTATCGCCATCAATCAACCCTTGCACTTTGAACTTCTGCGAAGGATTTCCAGATAAGTTATCATATACATAAAAGTCCAGTTTTGCATCAGGCGTGTAATAGCGTACATTGACCAATGCCTGTAGCGAACCATTACCTTCTAAATAACCACACGTGACTTTCTGCACTTTGTTAACATTGGTATGTGTACCAACAAGGCTATCCCAATTGATCGAAAGCGCCGGACAGCCTACAACTTGTAAGGTGATTGGTAGCAGTTTCGCAGTCGGTGTTGGTGAAATAATTTGTGTAGGACTGGCAAATAATATGGGTGTCTCCTCTGAACCACCTTGGCTTGGAGTAAAAAATGGACTTGTACAAGCTGAAAGTAAAATCAAGAGACAATAGAGTAGCAAGACTACCGCAATGTATGAGCCATAAAAACGTAAAAATCGTAATCGATATGTCCTATATCGTGTGTTCTTCACAGAACGACTTTTCATGATTCGTATTCGTACCTCCGGGATGCTTTTTGAACCTCCTCTGGCCCTCTCTCCTACTGATTTGAAACGGACACAATCTGAGTCGTGTAACATAGTTCAGAATGAATAGGACTCCCGTAACTCACTTTCACTGGTTAGCACTCTACAACCACAAGTAGGAAATAATAACCATTTCATCACCATTCGTTCACTCACTCTTCTTGT
>DATMNR010000043.1:0-6553 GCA_035568795.1 Ktedonobacteraceae bacterium | reverse complement strand
TTGTTGATCACGTATTGCTGTTGGCATAACAGGTCATACGTGTATGCGAGAAAAACTGAACTGGGCTGGTTTTTCCAGCGTTCGTCAGTGGAGGGGAAGTGTTGACCGATGTCGCCGAGTGCTGCGGCACCAAGTAAGGCATCCACGATAGCATGTATGACTGTATCGGCATCGGAATGACCACTGAGACCGCGATCGGAGGGAATGATTACACCTCCAAGTATTAATGGTCGTCCAGATGCAAAGGCATGGACATCGTAGCCAAATCCTATTCGTATAGTCATATGCTAGCTATTCCTTTAATGAGCACCTCTGCAAACAGTAGATCTTCCTGGGTAGTGATTTTAATGTTTCTATATGAGCCTTTGAAGATAGCGACACGTTTGCCCAGGTGTTCCAACAATGCGGCATCATCTGTGAACTCTTGCCTAATTGAGGCTGTTTGGTATGCATGATAAATAAGGGGAAAAGAAAAGATCTGTGGTGTCTGGATTGCCCAGAGTTGTGAGCGATCCAGCGAGCTGAATATCCAGCCTTGCTCAACTTGCTTAATTGTATCCTTGACTGGGACGGCAGCAATGGCGGCATCGCATTCCTGTGCCATTTTCAAGCCAGCTTCCAGTATGTCGGGTGTAACAAGTGGACGCGCCCCATCATGGATCATCACCCATTGTGGTGTTGGCGTGAGCGTAGCCAGACTATCAAGTCCGCTGCGCACAGAGTCTTGCCTGCGCATTCCTCCCTCTACAATGCTTGTAATTTTACTCCAGCCTTCTAGTTGGCAGAGTCTGGTAACATCGTCGATTCGCTCGGAATTGAGTACAAGTACAATCTTATCTATGACAGGAGAAGCTTCAAACACATCAATAGTACGCGCAAGTGTAATACGGCCTGCCAGGGGAGTCCAGAGTTTATCTTGTCCTTGCATGCGACGACTGGAACCGGCAGCTGCGATGATGACAGAAGCTTGTACAGGCATATTTCAGCAATTACTTTGGTTTGGTGGTAGAAGATTGGGAGGGCAGAATAGAAGGAATGTTACTCACCCCCCCTTGTTGTTTTGGGTGTGCAAAAATCATCCGTCCCGCTACAGTTTGTAGAACACGGGTTACGGAAACTTCGATTGTAGAACCCATATACTGGCGACCGCCTTCCACTACAATCATCGTACCATCATCCAGGTAGCCTACTCCCTGGCCCAGTTCTTTGCCATCCTGAATGATCTTGATAACAATATCTTCTCCCGGAAGCAGGACGGGTTTGACAGCATTAGCCAGTTCGTTAATATTCAGTACTTTGACACCCTGCAGTTCTGCTACACGGTTCAGGTTGAAGTCGTTCGTGATAATTGGGCAATGGAGCGTTTGAGCCAATTTGACGAGCTTGCTGTCGACTTCTACGATACCTTCAACATCAGCGTCGGTAATCTCGATAGGAACAGTGGCATCTTTTTGCAAACGGTTGAGCATCTCTAACCCTCGACGTCCCCGATTGCGTCGCATGGTATCGGCAGAATCGGCGATATGCTGAAGTTCGTTCAATACGAAACGTGGGACAACCAATGCACCTGAGATAAAGCCTGTCTGGCTAATATCGGCGATGCGGCCATCGATGATGGCGCTTGTATCGAGCAATATCTGCGTGACGGGTTGAAGCTGCGAAGCGCTTTCTTTTTCGCGTTCTTTGTTACGTTCTTCTTCACGTTCGCGATCGCGTTCACGCGATCGACGAGGAATAAGGCCTGTCTGAAAAAGGTGCATGATATCACTTTTACGTTGTACAGCAATGGCCACTCCCAGGCTGCTAAAAACAACGGCTCCAACAAAGGGGAGAATATGTCCCAGATTTGCAGGCAAACTGTTTAACGGAATTCCGAGCAGTACCGATATAATAAGTCCAACGATGAGTCCGATCACTGCTGCTAGTAGATCGCTTGCAGAAGTATTACGCATCCAATGATATGGCATTACAGTGATGTAGGGAGTGATAATAAACATGATAATGGCAGCGACTGCCGCAATACCGATTGCCCACCAGAGATTGATCCAGGAAGGAAATTGTGAGCGATCTAGAAAGTAGAGAGCCATAATCGCGACAATTGCAACCACGGAACCGCTAATACGAGCTATAGATTTGACTGACATCCCTTCACCCTCCAATATGGTGCTATTGAGTGTGTTTAAGCACTCATGAGGGGCAACGCGAGGTAGGGCATGTAGGCAGGGTCGATGATAAGGATAATAATGATAATAACAAGATGATTTTGCCTGACCCAGAGTACCTTGACTATGCTCAACCAAAAAACGCGCCCGTTAAGCTGTTAAAACGATGTTTGACAGTTATCGAGTATACACCGTCACGACATTGAAATCAATACTTTCTAACTAATGTAACGCAACTTCCAATGCTACAGCAAGCGAACTTGCCGTAATAATTTTGAAGTCTGCCGGTAAACCTGAACTTTCTAGCTCTGAGCTAATTTGCGCACCTCCGCCAGCCTTTGGCACAATACAACGTTTAAAACCGAGTTTCGCGGCTTCACGAACGCGAAGGCCGAGACGACTGACGGTGCGTAATTCACCCGATAAGCCTACTTCACCAATCAGTGCCATTTCTGGAGTGATGTGCTTTTCGCGATAACTCGAGGCGATGGCCGCTGCTACTCCCAGGTCAATCGCGGGCTCCTCTAAATTAAATCCGCCCACTACGTTTGCATACACATCATGGTTACCTACGGCTAAACCTACTCTTTTCGTGAGGACTGCAAGTAGCATCAAAAGACGGCTGTAATCAATACCATTCGTTGTACAGCGAGCATTGCCGAAATTGCTGGGGATGACGAGTGCCTGCACTTCTACCAGCAGGGGACGAGTTCCCTCCATGCTCACAACGACTGCGGAGCCGGTTGCGCCAGCCGTACGGTCGGTTAAGAACATTGCAGAGGGATTTGAAACTTCCGCTAATCCATCACCATGCATTTCAAATACCCCGACCTCGTGCGTTGCGCCAAAGCGGTTCTTGACACCCCGCAGCAGGCGATAAGTATGATAGCGTTCACCCTCGAGATAAAGCACGGCATCGGCAATATGTTCGAGTGCTTTAGGGCCTGCAACAGTGCCCTCTTTCGTGACATGCCCGATAATAAAGATTGGGATGTGAGTGCTTTTTGCCAGTTGCATGAGTTGAAGAGTACATTCACGCACCTGGCTGATGCTGCCCGGGGCAGAGGTGATGTGACTGGACAGTACAGTCTGAATTGAGTCGACAATCACTAACGAGGGTTTCAGTTTATTGACTGCTTCTGCTATCACATCGAGTTCAATCGAAGCCAGTAAATAAAGCTGCTCGCCAGTGATATCCAGGCGTTCGGCACGCATTTTGACCTGTTCAATCGACTCTTCCCCAGAAATGTATAGCACTGCTCCAGCGCTTTTTGCGACATTGCCAGCAACTTGCAAAAGGAGCGTGGACTTACCGATGCCTGGTTCCCCACCAATGAGGATAAGTGAGCCAGCGACGAGTCCACCACCCAGGACGCGATCCATTTCTGAATAGCCAACAGAAATACGAGCTTGAGCAAGTGGTTTGATTTCGGGTAAGTTGAGTGGAATTTGTGTCCCTTGAGCTATAGAAGAAGATCCCAACAATATTTGACGACGCTGTTGGGCGGGGCTTTGAGGGAGGTCTGCTACTTCTTCAAGGGAGTTCCATGCTCCACAATCTGGGCATTTACCCACCCATTTACTCTGTTCAGCGCCACATTGCTGGCAGAGAAATTTTGTACGTAGTTTTGGCATAATTTAAATTGTTTTACAATCAATCCGACTTTTATGCATAGATTCAGGGCGGGAACAAATCCCGCCCTGAATAAGGTCATTATCCTTGTGCTTCGCCGACACCACTTTCACCACCAGCCGAGAGGGCTGCTTCGGGTGAAGCTGGAGCGGGCAATTGCTCGATGCGGTTACGCACTTGCAAAACAAGGTTGTCGCCAATAACAACAGCTTCGACCAGATCACCTGGATGGAATTTACCCTCAAGAAGGCCTTCCGCCAGAGGATCTTCGACCAAGCGCTGGATTGTACGGCGCAAAGGACGAGCGCCATACTGGGCATCGAACCCATTCTCTATCAAGAAATCCTTGCTAGAAGGGGGGACGACCAGTTCCAGTTCTTGCTCGGTTAGTTGCGTGCGAACACGATTCAGCAGTAACTCAACGATAGAGTACATCTCTTCAATGCGCAGTGAATGGAAGACGATGACTTCATCGATACGGTTCAGGAACTCGGGCTTGAAGGTGTTCTTCAATTCGCCAAGTACCTTTCCCTTCATTGCCTCGTAATCAGACTGATTGGCTTTAAGTTTGTCTTTCGATTGTTTAAAGCCGATAGAGGCTTCCTTGTTCAACAAGGCCGCGCCGACATTTGAGGTCATGATCACAATGGTATTGCGGAAGTCTACAGTGCGACCCTTAGCGTCTGTCAACTTTCCATCCTCCAGTATCTGAAGTAGCATGTTGAAAACGTCAGGGTGCGCCTTCTCGATTTCGTCGAGCAGGATTACGCTATAAGACTTGCGACGAACAGCCTCAGTGAGCTGACCACCCTCTTCATAACCGACATATCCAGGAGGTGCGCCTACCAGTCGGGCAGCCGCGTGGCGCTCCATGAATTCGGACATGTCAATTTTGATAAGAGCTTCTTCACTACCAAACATGAATTCAGCAAGTGCGCGGGCTAACTCTGTTTTACCAACACCTGTCGGGCCCATGAAGATAAATGAACCGATAGGGCGTTTGGGATCTTTTAGACCAGCACGAGCTCGACGAACAGCGCGAGAGACTTTCTCGATGGCCTCATCTTGAGCAATAACACGGGAATGCAATGCATCCTCCATCTGGAGCAAGCGTTGCGACTCTTCCTGTGCAATGCGCATGACAGGAATACCGGTCCACATCGAGACGATCTGGGCGATTTCCTCTTCACCGACGGAGGGCTTTTCACTACCACGTTCGCGATGCCAGCCGGATTCCAGTTTGGCAATGCGGTCGCGCAATTTAACCTCGCGGTCGCGTAACTCAGCCGCCAGTTCATACTCTTGTTGCTGAATAGCCTGCTCTTTTTCGCGCAGAACCGACTCAAGTCCTTTCATTGCCTCTTTCAGGTTGAGAGGAGCAAGAGAATTTTGCATACGCACGCGGCTAGCTGCTTCATCGATCAGGTCAATGGCTTTGTCAGGCATGAAGCGATCTGTGATATAACGACTGGCCATATCCGCAGCAGCTTTGAGGGCCTCGTCTGTAATGACCAGGCGATGGTGTGCCTCATAACGTTCGCGAATGCCTTTGAGAATTTCCAGTGTCTCTTCGATAGTGGGTTCACGCACGATGACTTCCTGGAAGCGTCGTTGCAGGGCGGCGTCGCGCTCGATATACTTGCGATATTCATCGAGTGTGGTTGCGCCGATGCATTGGAGTTCGCCACGAGCCAGAGCGGGTTTGAGAATATTAGCGGCATCGACCGCACCTTCGGCAGCACCCGCGCCAACCAGCGTATGCACTTCGTCAATAAAGATAATGCAATCCCGGCTATTGCGTATCTCTTCGATAATCTTTTTGAGACGCTCTTCGAACTCGCCTCGATACTTGGTGCCAGCAACAAGTGAGCCGACGTCGAGGGTAAGCAAACGTTTCCCCGCGAGCGTTTCTGGCACTTCGCCAGCAATCAGCCGTTGGGCGAGTCCTTCGACGATGGCGCTTTTACCAACACCCGGCTCCCCGATGAGCGCGGGATTGTTCTTAGTACGTCGGGAAAGAATCTGAATAACTCGTTCGATTTCTTGATGCCGACCGATAACAGGATCAAGTGTCCCAGCACGTGCGGCAGCCGTCAGATCGATACCCATCTGGTCGATGGTAGGAGTTTTAGAGTGCTTGGCATCTCGCTCATGCGGCGCGCCAGATTGACTGAGCACCTGGATAGTTTGTGTTCGTACCTTCTCGAGGTTCACTCCCAGGCTCTCCAGGACACCTGCCGCGATGCCTTCTCCTTCACGTACCAACCCAAGCAGAAGATGTTCAGTACCAATATAGTGATGATTCAGGCGACGAGCTTCGTCAACAGCCAGCTCAATCACCTTCTTGGCGCGCGGAGTCAAGCCAATTTCACCTAAGACGATACGATCTCCCCGGCCAATAATAAATTCAACGGCGCTACGAACTTTATTCAGCTCAACACCGAGATTACTCAAAACTTTCGCAGCAACACCCTCGCCTTCGCGCACAAGACCGAGCAGAAGATGCTCTGTCCCGATATAATTGTGCTGGAAGCGCTGGGCCTCTTCTTGAGCAAGACTCAAAACTTTTCTTGCTCGCTCTGTAAACTTATCAAACCTATCTCTATCGTTCACCTGTTTGTCACCCCCCTTTCAGTGGCAGAGGGTGGAACCGAGCCCTCTGTGATGCTCAGGTAAACCGCGCAGTTCATCATACAACACCTATCATATAGCGTCAAGGTTAACAACTCTTGACCCTCCCATATTCTACAAATCGCTA
>DATMNR010000042.1:0-11323 GCA_035568795.1 Ktedonobacteraceae bacterium | reverse complement strand
CAATTCGTACAATATGGGATGAAACAAGGCTTATAGCGTGGGGCACCTGGCTAAAACTTGGGAAGTCATTGATGTCTACAATCATTGGACCAAGAGGCGTTTCGACAACATCAAGCCCATAAATGTCCAATCTGAAGAGTTCGCCAACATTCAGTGCCAGGTTTCTTAATTCTGCCGTAACTGGAATAATGCGCTTAATTACTTCCACTTCGGGGTGGAGAGGAGATCGTTTCGCGACTGCGAAGACGTCTGGACCAACTACGTACAATTTAATATCAAATCCACTATTCTCTATATATTGTTGTGCCAGAAAAAAACGCGCATTCGCTTCAACAATGTTTAATTTTTCAAGCTCAGTGGGGCTATCAACGCGATAGATGCCACGGGAAGAGCTACCATTGGTTGGTTTCACCACACGTGGATAGTCTTCCTCAGGAATCTGCTTAAGTAGATCAGGATGTGCAACAAAGTATGTGAGTGGGGTTGGCAGCCCATGGTTCTGTGCATAAACGGCCGCCACTGCTTTATTTCGCACAAGATGGATAGCACGTGAGTTATTGATTGTAGGAAGGTCTATTGCTTCAACAGCCTCTAAAATACTCAGACCCGGACCATCTGATACTGTTTTTAAGACATATGCATCATATTTCACTTTTGTAAATCTTGTCAGACTGGTAATTGTAGTTTCCGGCTCTAATAGTTCAACATTGTGCCCCCAATCCATGAGTTGCCGGGCAACAGCCATTGGCATTAACTGATGTTTGTATTGGGCTTCGATAATAAAGCAGAAATGCATCTTCCCTCCACACTTTCAGCATTGATGAATAAAGGTATGTTTTTTGCGAAAAGTGGGTGAATGTCAATCGAAATTGATACCCCCCCAGGTAGCGACCTCATTGAGTTTCGATTCACTATTCTATTTACGTAAGTGCGTTACGCAAAAAAAATCTGGGAAATGAAGTAAGTGATTGATGTATTCTTTCATTTCAGCAAAATGAAGGCATATGGACTTCGTGGGTGATATATGCTGGGACATACAATGTTTCAAAATGTATCTTATTGATTGAAACTGTGTATGAATACATCAAATAATATCAATACCTCCTCCACTTTTTAGATAAGTAAATGTAATAGCAATCGTCTTTGGAAAGATTAGTGAATGTGTAATATACTGTAACACATTTCTATTTTATAGTACAGCAAAGAATCTCAGTAAAAATACCTAATGAAAGCAACTTCTTGTGTAATAATCGCTGAAGTACACAGAAAGTAGACTGGAGGTGGTCATGGAGGGACTGATGAGGAAAAATCACTTTGTTCAGGTACTTTTTACAAGAATATGGTGTCTATAGACGAGTATGTTATACTTAGTATGTGCTGTATAGTGCATATAAGCTAAGAGTAGATTGTCTATTGCAAGCCGCACGATACACGAGAATAAATTGGGTATGAAGCCCAGGAATTGAGAAAGTAGTAACATGTCATTGTCAGATCAAACCTTGTATTGTCGCGATTGCAATGCAGAATTCACCTTTACAGTAGGCGAACAGGAATTTTATGCTAGCCGTGGATTGACGAATTCCCCAAGCCGTTGTCCAGATTGCCGGGCAGCACGTAAGCAGTCAGGTGGTGGATACAATAGCCGTGGACGAAGTGGTAGTGGTGATTACCGAGAGCGCGAACCTCGTCAGATGTACATTGTAACCTGTTCCAGCTGTGGAAATGAGGCACAGGTGCCATTTGAGCCACGAGGCGACAAACCCGTATATTGTAGTGATTGTTACCAGGCACAAAGAAGTGGACGCTCGAGCGACCAACGATCGCGCTGGTAATCTTCATGACAGAAGTTATGGTGAATCCAGGTGATTCATTTGAGTTTGTACTCAAACGTTTCAAGCGCAAGGTACAGGAAGCTGGGATCTTATCAGAGGCGCGACGGCGCAGGCATTATGAAAGTCCTCAAGCTCGGCGAAAACGCAAAGCTGAAGCACAACGTCGCAGACGGCGTCGTGCTCGTTAATCAGGTCATCATCACATATAGTGCGTAGCGTTGGGAAGAGTAGCTATAGATCATTTCACAGACTTGATGCAATAGTAGCTCAATAATGTGAAATGTTATCTATTGTACTTAAAAAAGAAAAATGGAGCATGGCCACCCTTCCCTTAAGCTATGTTTTTAATCTCCTTCTCGTTAAACAAACTTGGTATCAGGAAGGATTTCCGATGAAGATGAACGGCCAATCCCGAACTTTCGTCAAACAAGTCAAGTTGGATTTGCTGGCGCTCTCTGATGCTGATCTCTTTCATATCATTCGGTTATGGGTGGAAGGTAGTAATCTCTCCGAGAAACCTTTTGATAAGGCGGAAGAAATTTGGTTAGCATTGGGGTATACCCGTGAATTCTCCGATACTGAGGGTCTTTCTCAACTGAACGTCGAGATGCCAGATACAGAAAGTGAAGAACCTGTCTCATGGAATGCTCCCGATCCACAGCATCTGCGAACCTTTATATCTGCAATGGACGAGCAGCAGTTTGCTCAATACGTTATCACCCTTGCATTCCAGTCACTTCATCCAATCTACCCTGAATGGTACGATGGTTTGACCTTCAACGCACACCTTGCTAACTACCTGCGTCAGATCAATTCGAAGCGGCGAACGGTGACCTCTAAACAGAACATTTGAGAAGTTTTTCATCAACGAGGAAAGTGGAGAGTATGAAGTATTACGTCACTTACTGTATCACTCATTCTGAGCATACCCCTATGACATCGACAGGTTTGGTAGAAGCCCGTACACGCCTGGACTTAGATGCTCGTTTAGAGCGTGGAATAGGGAAATGGAAGAAACGTGGGTACTCTATCGAGATCGTTAAAGTTGCATGTATTGAAGAAGTGCAAAGCGCTGTAAAAGAATAATCCTCTCAATTTGCGGTGACCCAAACTTCATACGAATCGGCTTCAGCAAATTTTGTGGCTCACAAGTCCTGACCGGGTCGCCTCAAATTGCTCTATCACTCCCAAAATCCCTCTTTTAAGCATCTCTTCATGTATTGTGCTAGAGATGTGACATTTGACCCATGACGTCATCAACACATTGCTGTATTATTCTACTAGAGAAGAGCTTTCACCAAAGGAGGATGTTATGGGCCGTAATTTGTACCGCATATATCTCTATATTGTCTTTATAGCTATGTTAATCTTTGCCGCGGTTGGCTTAGGTATGTTGCTGCAGACCCTCTTTTCGCTTACTCCTCTACGGGGAGCCTATGGCACTATTCCAACCAACGCTTCAATCGTGCAAGTCATTGTGTTTTTTGTAGTTTCATGGCTGATTGCTGCAATATTCGGAATTCTACATTACCGGCTGATCAGGCGTGATATGCAGAATGACCCCGCAGCCGGTCAAAGTGCAATCCGCTCCTTCTTCTTGAATATCACAGAGTTGATCGACGCGCCCCTGGCCATTGTTGTCATGGCAATGGGGGTAATTGCCCAACTTGGTCATGAACCTGCCTTTGACCTCACAGGTTCTGCAGCGTTTGCCACAACTACTCTTCTTCTGTTAGCAGTACTCGAATTAGAGCGGCAACGAAGTCAGGCTGGGGCTGGCATGGCAATGACATTTCAACGTTTGCATTTGTATGGCGTGCAACTGATCCTACTAATTGTCCTTACATTTTCCTGGAATAATACTGCCTTTCAGCTTGGAGATGCTTTCATTTTTAATGGTCAGGTTACAGGTACAACTGCATGCGGAGGCTTTACGGGATGTCCAGGTCCCAATCTTCTCAGTTTGGTAGTCTCTACGTTGTGGATAGTAGCGTTCTGGATAGGTTATGGATTTTTTACCCGTAATGATAGCGCTTCCCTGTTGCGTAGCATCCTGCATTTTGCGAGCTTTGCTTACGGAGTTGGCCTTATACTATATGGTATTAGCCGAGCAATAGAATTAGGAATCCTGGCACTTTTCAATGTTACACCGTCTGCAAGTGACATTCTTAATAATTATCATTTCGCAGCACTCATTAGCCTTGGTCTTCTTGTCACCGTTGTTTACATTGTCTGGCTGCGAATAACTGCCAGGAAAGAGTTTTCCGAACAAAGGTGGGTATTCACGATCTTAATCGGCGAGGCAATTATCACGGCCTTATTTGCCGCTGCGTTCTGGTGGGGTATTGCTCTTGTATTCTTGAATTTGTTCCAGATGCTTGCTGGCATTACTACTGGGCCTCGTGATTGGGCACCGGCACTTGCGTTAATCATCACCGGACTTGCGTATATTCCTTTCGACATCAACCTGCACCAGCGTTATACACATGATGTTGATGTGGCTGCAGATCCCAGGCGTGGATTTGTTTTTGCAATGCTAGCTGGTGGTATCCTTTCCACGGCCATTGGTGGAGCAGTTGCGCTTTATTCTCTTGGCACAAACTTATTGGGTTCACCATTCGAAAATTGGGAACAGGTGGCGCGAGCAGGAGCATCCGCATGTGTGGTTGGTGTCGTGGTACTCGCTCTGTATTTCTGGACTGCAAGGCGCGAGCATCTCTTTAGTGGTCTCACGAAGCGTCCTCCGACCGAGGAAGCACCTTCAAGTATGGAACCTGCGCCTGGGCATATCGTCACAACCCCCATCCTACAAAGTGAGTTACTGCCCAATATTGATGCAGTGCTTGATGACTTACTGGCGGGTAAGATTACTCGCGATGAAGCTGCGATACGCATTCAAGGGATGATGGGCAAAGAAGAGACACATCTATAGGGCATACCTGGTACAAAAATGGAGTTAGCCAGATGAATAAGACATTTGTATTGCATTGCGATTGCTGTGGCCTGGTTGTTGATCCAGACGTAACAGAAGATTGCCCGCGCTGTAAATATCCCGTGAAGCCAGATAAAGAGGAGCGTTTCCTGCAGTCATCCATTCATGAACTTCAGAGAGTTTCAGCATATGGTGGAGGTAGTCTTAAGGTTGACGAATTGATACGTCGTTATGAGTCTCGATTGAATGTTGTGAGCCAATTCAAATCATTTATTACGCCTGCCGCTCTTCCAGTTCCCGTAGGAGCGCAAGCCCCTGTTGCGCCGATTGTTGCTACACCTGTTTTACCAAAGGTTCCTGAAGAAGTGCAAGTGGCGCCAGCACCTGTTAGCCAAAAGTTATTGCTGCCAGAAGAACCTGATGTCACATCTCCGCCACTGAAGCCACAGCCACCACGCCGTGTTTTCTCATGGAGAGAGTTCTTTGCTGACCAGGCAATTAATATTGTTGCTTCTGTTGGAGCGTTTCTTCTCTTGATTGGTTCGCTGAGTTTTACTATTACTACCTCAAACCTATTTGTTGCATTTCTAGTTTTGTTCATCGTGCATGCCATATTTGGTATTACCGGCTTCGTTACCTACCGTTTTCAAACCTTTCGTTTTGTTGCAATCATCTATACAATCATCTTTGCTCTATTGATTCCCCTGGTAGCTTATTCCCTCTATAGATTGTTAATAGGGAGCCACATTCAGTTCTCTGTTCCTGTTTTGATTGCGATTTCTGCCACCTATGCTGCGGTAATCTATATTCTGATGGCTGTCTATCAGCGTTTCATTCCTTTTGCATACCTCGGTTTGATTGCTCTGGTCGTGGCGGATCTGGCAGTTGCTGATGCACTGAATCTTCATTATTGGTGGTGGACGAGTATGGCAATGATTCTGGCTATTCCAGCGACGATCTCTTTGAAGCGTGGAGGTGAAAACACGTGGCCTTTCATACGTCATTGGGGAGTGCTGCGAGATCCCATTCGCTACGTGATGTATCTCATTGTAGCTGCCAGTGCATTGAGTCTCTGTCTCATAATGATGTATTCGCTTGGGATTAACTTTTATGGTTCACCTGTCATTGAAATACGCTTTTCGATATTGAGTATGACGCTGCTTTTACTGCTCTGGGCAACACTCTCGATCTGGCTGGCGAAATGGACTCGGTTAGCGCTTGTCCTTGCCTATCTCGTTCTAGCTTCAGTACTGGCTTTTTGCTACGCATTGAGATTTGAAGTAATCGGATATGCACTGGCTTTAACAGGCATTGCAATCCTTTATCACGGTCTGAACAGGGTTGAAGGACGTCGACTTGATCGGTTTGGGGTTCTCAGCCTCGGGCTGGATCAAATCGCATTCGTTTTGGTGCTTATTGTACCTTTTATAAGCTCTCCTCTCTTGCCAATACAGCTTTTTACTTCTGTATATAGTCCGTCCCCAGGCTCATCGTCCTTGATATATCAAACGAGTTGGCGAACGGTAGCTGAACTTGTGGCGGTGGGTCTCGGCATTTTACTCTCCCTTAGCGTCACGTTCTACCGGGCAGGTTTAGCAAAAACCCCTTCAAAAGCTAGATGGTGCTGGTTGCTCCTGTTGGGAGGATTCTTGCTTAACTGGGAATACAGTATTCTTGTATTGACCTTCAATATCACACCTGCCTGGGCATTTCTTGGCATGGCACTGGTTCTTGTCGCTTGCGCAGTGATCGTCAGAAAGCTCTATAGTCCTGCATGGTCTAACCCATTGGATACGCTGGCCCTACTGGGGATCATCTTGACTCTCAGCTTGAGCCTCAATCAGAATGAAAATATTATAAGCGCTTTGCTGCTTTCCTTTGCCGCTCTCCTGTATGCAGTGTTACTTTTTCAGAGCCGTCAAAACTTGCTCTTCCTACCTGTCATTTTCACTCTATTGGTAATACCAACGTTATTGAATAGCCCACTAGCTATGCTGCTTTTGGGGATCTTACTACCATTGGCATCGTTTGCTATTCATAGATTGGTGACTAACAAGAGGAATGTCACACAAACGCAAAAGCTCACCGGACAGACCATTGTACACATGTGGGAATGGCCTTTGCTGTTTGCCGGTCTTGTCTATGGGATGTTATCTTCGTTTGTTAATTACACTCATGATATGAGCGCTATGCAATATACATTTGGCGTTCATATTCCGATTGCGGTAGAAATTGCCTTGTTGGCGGTTACATGGTATGTTTCTTCGGCTCTAGCGCGTATGAAGCTGTGGCTTATTCCTTCAGTAGGCTTTGCCATTGGCGCGCTACTCATTCCAACCAATTCGTTCTGGGTATTGCTCATCCTCACACCAGTATTGGCCGTGGGAGGTGTTACTGTCAGCCGTTTCGCTGACCGTAGTTGGTCTATGCCTTACTACATCGTAGCACTGATCTCAGCAGTGATAACCGGGTACACAGGCTATTCGCAGGATCATTTACTTGTTACGAGCCTGGCTTTGCTTGGATTCGCTGTACTCGCCTACATCATTGGTGTTATTGAAAAGAGCGAGTTCGCAATGTGGATTATGCCCGCATTTGCAACATGGTCGATAATCATTTCAGCCGGATTCCTGGGTGATCTGTATCGCCCACCCATTGTTGCTCTTGTTTGTGCTGGGTTAGGAGTCTCAGTCAAATATTTTAGACTTGAGCCAATGCCATTTTTCGGTTCAGTGCGTAGAAATAAGTTCCTCACATATGCTCTGCCTTTCTATGCTCCTGCCTTTGCTGCAGCGATTCTGACAGGTGTGTATGGTACGGTTGCAAATATCAATAGTCCATTCTATGGTGCAGCCCCGGATGCATTGCTGATCTATGCGCTGGTAGCTTTTGCAGTACTGGTTTTTGAAAGACAACCAGTGTGGTTGTGGTTGGTTGCTGGTTTTGCAATTTGGGGCACTTTACTTACGTTGGAATTGACTGCCTACTATCTATTTGGCATCGGTTTAGGTATGGCGCTTCTTGGACTGGCCATAGGATTAGTATCGAAGCGAATGATCAGCACATCCGCGATATCGAAACCCCTGGAGCCTCTGCGACAATTTACCTGGAGTTGGCCCTGGTACGTGACAGCCCTGGTTGCTGCCGTATCGATAGGCTTATGGAACTCTCTGTCCTTACAGCAACCAGTAGCAGGCTTCATTGGTTATAGCATGCTGGGATTCACCGTCATTGCCGTGGTGATAATGTTTGTAGAACAGATGCCAGAATTACTTGTGTTTCCTGTTGGCCTGGCAGCATGGACTATCTGGTTATGGGAGGAGCCTCAACTAGAGCTTGTTCCATTAATGATAGCATATAGTTTACTCTTCCTTGTAGTTTTTGCGACCCAGTTCATCTGGAAAATTATTCCTTCAACATCGCACTGGCTACCCTCAGCAATACCTCACGCAATACTCGGTTTAGGCGGTCAGACGATTGTAGTGCTGAGTATCATCGGACAGGGAGGACTCTCCTCCAATGCTACGACACTATTGCCGCATGTTGGAGCCGGTGCACTGCTCGAACTGGCACTAATGCTATTCTGGTTTGGGTACATACATAGAGGGATCGTTGACGTTACGATCGTCTCTGTAAACGATACACGAAAAAGTTGGAATAGTATGCAGCAGGGCAGGGCATTCCAACACTGGTGTTATTATGTGGGAGGATTGCTATGCTCCCTCGTGGTTTCCTGGGAGTTGTTCGCATTTGGTCAGACGCGACTGGATATTCTCTTATTGGCTCCGGCCAGTTACCTTTCAGTTGTCGCACCATTCATCATGCGTGATAAGACTCTTCCCGGAAGACACTGGGCAGCACAGGTCGTTGCTTTGACTGGTGCGCTTTTGCTTTTGTTACCTGCGCTCTGGTTTAGCTTCAGCGATAGTAATCTATTGCCAACACTGGTTCTTATAGGTGAGTCCCTTGCTTTACTTCTGTTGGGTATTGCGTCGCGAATTCGCATCTTTATACTTAGTAGCGCAGCTCTCTTGATAGTGGGAGCATTGAGGGCGCTATTCCTATCAACTCCTCCCTCACTTGCCCTCATGGTACTTGGAGTTATGCTTGTTATCATTGCTACAGCACTTTTCCTGGTGCGACACAGGCTGAAGATAGCCTGGACTCAGTGGGAATAAGTGAACGTCAACTTTAAGTGTCTTTAGTAGTAGAAACTGCTCCTGGTTGTGGTATGATGGTGTCAATTCAACTATTAGGAGGGAATAATGGAGCTTTCACTACGACTTGATACGTTGGGGATGGTGGAGTTGCGCTACTTACGTGGTAGAGAGCGCTACCGGGACTGGCCTCCATTTCTTTTTGTGGCAGCCTCAAGACAGGCGCGTGTCCTCGCATATATGAACCGTGAGGTAGTTGATCAACTCCACCAACAGATCCTGGCTGTGGAAGAAGCAGCAGGCCTTGATTCAGACGATGGTGATGATGACGAGGTTGAAGAAAGCGAAGTAGAAGAAACAGGCGAGAACAAAGATATACTCCAGGGAGAACGAGAAAATCCTCCCCTCTCCCCGGCTTTTGCGCAGGCGCTTGAACGATTAAACGATCTTGCACGCCAACGTTTACCAGAACCTGGAAGTAATGTCGAATCGACCATTGAAGATCTGGCTGAGAATGAATTAACGTTAGGTGATGAAGAAGATGCACTTGAGCAACTGCAAGACGCATTTGTTCAAATGATGGAGGTTGTGCGTGAATTGGCTGAGGAACTCTCAACCGATGCACTCAAGCTCACCAGCCGTTTCCGTTGCGCGCGTATCGAAGTGTTCTTTACACAAACTGAACCGGATGAAGTAAGTGTAGAAGATCACGAAGAAGATGAGGTTATCGAGGCTGAAGAGGAGCTTGGAATTGAAGAAAGTCTACTACAAGTTGAACTTGCGCTGGTTTTACGCCTCTATGAAGAGGGCCGTGCCAAACCTGATGATCTACCTGCTGTAGAGTTACAACTCGATGTCGACGATTTTGAACGTCTCCACGAAACATTAGATTTTGCCATTGATAGAGAAAGGCGTAGTAGCCGCCGCCGCCGATAAGGAATTTTCTATGTTGCGAAATATTACTATTCAAGATCTGTACCAGTTTAAGCAAGTCAGCAGGCCACGTATTTCACCTGAAGGTCAGCGAGTAGCATTTGTAGTTACTACGATAGATGAGAGAAAGCAAGAATATCATTCCTCAATCTGGATAGCTTCTACAGATGGAGGAGAAACGAAACGATTTACGAGCGGAGCAAATAATGCTCATAGCCCAAGCTGGTCACCCGATGGAAGATGGCTTGCATTCGTTGCTGATCGAGAGGGAGAACCTGTTGGAAAAGAACAAGCGGAGCGGAAAAAGCAAAGAAAAGCTATGTCTTATCCAGATCGTGAACGCCGCTTAGCGTCTAGTGCTGCGCACTCACACGATCTGAAAGGCACATCACAAATCTGGCTGATACCAACCGATGGCGGTGAGGCACGGCAACTCACCTTTATGCAACACGGGGCTTCAAATCCTGTCTGGTCGCCAGATAGCAAACAGATAGTCTTTAGTGCACAAGTAGGACCGGCTGATGAAGAGAATGAGGATGGTAAGGTACTACCAAAAGTGCGTGTCATTGATCGATTATGGTACCGCCTCGATGGTATTGGCTTTATCTATGAGAGACGCAGTCACCTTTTCCTGATCGATGTCGTTGGCGGTGAGGAGCAACAACTCACCGATGGTGATTGGGATGATACTGATCCCGCGTGGTCTCCTGATGGTTCACGTATTGCTTTTGTCTCCAGCCGCGCGGAAGATCGCTGGCGCTTTCCTTGCCCGGACATCTATACGCTTATGATTACCAATGGGAAAGCTGGCGATTTGAAATGTTTGACGAATGGTTCACTCGTGTGCAGCACACCTGCATGGTCACCAGACGGCACAACTATCGCTTTCATAGGTGGTCTTAAGATCCATTCGGGCGGACACTTAGACCTTTACACTATTCCAGCGAATATGAAAGGAGGCTCCGCAACCTGTTTATCGCAGGATTTTGAGGGTACCTTTCAGGATTGGACGAATAGCGATATTGGCGATGAGCATCTCACAGCTGCTCCCACCTGGTCAACCGATGGAAGAACACTGTACGCGCTTGCAAGCCACAGGGGAGCTTCACGAATCTTTACTATAGCAACAAGTGGCGCTAATACAAATCCACTGACTCTGACTCCAGGTGAACTTCATGTTCGTGATTACAGCTTTGATCACTCAAAGGGCAAGATGGCTTTACTGATTGGAAGTCCAACACGATTACAGGAAATTTTTGTGCGATCGTTGGCGCCAGAAAACGAATTGCAACGTTTGACGACATTCAACGATGCTTTGCTCAGTGAGATGGACTTATCGACACTGGAATTTATGCCATATACAGGTGCAGATGGCTGGCCGATGGATGGTTGGATAATGAAACCACGTGATTTTGATGCATCGAAAAAATACCCGTTGATCGTGGAGATTCATGGTGGCCCCGCAACAC
>DATMNR010000041.1:0-3412 GCA_035568795.1 Ktedonobacteraceae bacterium | reverse complement strand
GGCGTTAAGATTGCACGTAATTTGGGTGAAACACAGGCATTTGCTCCATTCCGTGACGTGGAGACGCATCCCGGTCCCCAGGCACAGAGTGACGATGAAATTGCTGAGTATATCCGCAACCATGTGGAAACACTCTATCACCCTGTCGGCACATGCAAGATGGGTAACGACTCAATGGCCGTAGTCGATGCGCACCTGCGAGTACGAGGCGTAGAAGGTCTGCGTGTTATTGATGCCTCTATCATGCCAACCGTGGTAGGCGGCAATACCAATGCACCAACGATTATGATCGCCGAGAAAGCGGCAGACTTGATCAAAAGCACTGCATCAGTTTTGCAATCGACCTCTTCAGCCAACGATTAGATGAAGATTACAACTATGCAGCAGGGGTGCCAAGTTCCTTGGCACCCCTGCTGCATAGTTGCAAAACATTTAAAATTAGCGAGAATCACCTGACATTAATACCTTAACAAGATCACCCGCACGAACCCAACCACTCTGAAGAATCCGAGTCATCATGCCCGCCTTGAAGACCGTTTTTCCTGGCTGCTTTTTGACAACGGCCTTCAAGAGACGAGGATCAATCCCATTGAGCTGTAAGCACGGGTTCCTTCTCTCGATCACCTCTAGAACAGCTGAACCAATAACAAGATGTGTACCCTCAGATAATTGCATCACATCAATACCCTCAATAGTAATATTCTCCCCCATCATTCCTGGCCCGATATGAATATCCTGCTGAGCCAATTCAGTAAAGACGGCTGCATCTACGAGTAGAGCCTGTCGCAGGTTTGGTCGATTGGGATCTTTATTTGCGAGGTAACGATGCCGTACCAGCGAGCCTGCATGATAATCGCCCTCAATGCCCCAATTCTCAATGAGATGAACAGCATCCACAACTGGTTTAGGCAAACCTGGTTCGGGATTACAACACACAACAACAACTTTTCCCTGTAGGGGAGAAGCATCCATCTTTAACTATATCCTTTCCAACAACTAGCACACATTCGGATACTACACCTCACTTTTTGTCCTGCCTATCAACTGACTACAATAGCATACAACGCCTCTTATCACTTTTTTGCTCGTGTCAATTCTGGCACTACCCGCTCAGCAAGAAGCTGAAACGTTTCCAGGTCCTGCTCCCACGCCGCCATGATAAAATACTGTACCCCTGCATCAATCAAAGATTGATAATGTTCAATGACCTCGCTTGGTGTTCCTGTGACTAGACTCGTTCGGTAAAATGCTAGCTCATCTTCAGAAATGGCATCCAACTTGGCTCGAAGCGCATGGTGTGTCTCGGCTAGAACTAACGGAAGGGTAAGATAACTACGCAACACTGACTCATATGGGCGTCCAATAATTTCGCAATGTGAACGAAGAGCTTCGAACTTGCGTACCACATCCTCATGATGGAAGGCACTGCCTGCCTGGGCAAGCGAAGCAAAGTTGGAAACATCTCCATACCGTGCCACCTGAAGAAGGGTTATGCGTTCTCCTCCTCCGGCTATCAGAATAGGAACATGGGGCTGTTGCACTGGGCCAGGCCACACATTGGCCTCCTTCACTTGATAGTACTGACCTTGAAAGGTGAAAGGTGTCTCTCCCCACAGACCCATCACCACTTGAACCGCTTCTTCGAGAGCTTGTTGTCTCTCAGGTGTGCTCGGGAAGGGGATATTAAGCTGGGCAAACTCTTCTGACGCCCAGCCCGTGCCTATACCAAGAATCAGTCGGCCGTTACTCCATCGATCGACATCTGCCGCCATTCTTGCTAGCATAATAGGGCTCCGATAATAGATACAACTCACACACGAACCAAGCCGAATGGTCTTTGAAGTCACTGCTAATGCAGCCAACGTTGTCCAGCAGTCGGCAGACCACCTTGGATGATCGTAGATCCAGTAGGAATCAAAACCAAGCTCTTCGGCCAATTGGACGCCGTCATGAAACAATGACCAATCTGCCCACTGATTCAGCATAGCCACACCGAACCTTACTGTATTTTGTCCTGCAGTAACCCAAGGGTGTGGAATCCAAGGTACTGTTAGATGCCCTTTCATTTCTGAGTCCTGCTTCCTTTCTAATATACTTGATTGCACCCAAGCTGAGTTAAGAGATGGCAGCAACTGACGACAAAATGCGCGAAGAGAAAAGTACTCAGAAATAGTATATATGGAAAACTTTACAAACACAACAAGTGATTAATCTTGTTTTCTTGAATTTTCAACATACTTGTGCGTCTTCACTCCTCCTGTTATATGATTGTGTTATGCATTGCTTTTCCGTTATACTATCCTCAGCCGTACAAAATGTAAGGTTGGTACTGAGAGCGATGAAGTGAACAAACGGCATCACAAGGCATAGGAATGCAGCAGGGCTCTCAATGTCCACCCATACTGTGAATGAGAGGTATTCATCATGTGTTTTGGTTGCGTTTTCGCTTTATGCGCAGCGGCTTTTCCTCGCCTGGCTGTACTCTTTGTCTGGTTATTCACGAATAGAGTCACTATCGCATTCCACAATACCATTCTCTGGCCTCTTCTTGGCATCATCTTCTTGCCCTTTACTACCTTGATGTATGTCCTTGTTTATAATCCTGTATATGGTTTGTACGGTTGGGGTTGGTTCTGGGTCATCCTGGGATTCTTACTCGACATAAGTTCATATTCTAGCAGTGCTTACAGCAACCGAAACCGCATGCCAGGATATAACAGATAGATAAACAGCACATATAGAAACGTTTGCCAGCCTTTACTTAAATTGCCAGCGTGTGGCTGTTCCAAGTCCAGTTGATTCTGGACTGAGTTCTGATTCCTCAAAGTGCCAACCAAAGGCGACCTGTGGACGAACAGCATAGAACGGTCCAGGCAAATTGTGTGGGTCAGTGTTCCAGTCATACTTGTGGTTGTACTGGCTCACTACATGTTCAACAAGGGTTGTACTGCTGATCAGTTCGGCTACACCCTCAATAATCACGACCTTGCTTCCACTCTCAAGGTGAACTGTGATTGCTGGATGACTAGCCAGGTTCGATGCGGCAAGAGAGCCCGTGCTGAAATAGAAAGTATTGTCGAACCAGACACCCCATACCGGGCGACTGTGTGGTTTACCGTCAGGACGAGTCGTCGCGATCCAATAATTTCGTGCCTCGATGAGTTGCTCAATTGCCCAGGTCCATGGAAGTTTCCCTGACCCTATGTAGCCGCCAAACATACGTGGTGGACCGAGTTCAGGATCACCTTCTCTAGTTGGATCAGTTTCTGCATCCATTTCGTTCATCCTTTATTTCAAACTCTCCTGTATTTCCATGTCCAGAATGATATAAGCGGGGGATTGTGTATCATTCCTTAGTGCGAGTATAGCATTGTAAAATATCTCCGTAAAGCAAAGGGGATTCAATATCACC
>DATMNR010000040.1:0-15973 GCA_035568795.1 Ktedonobacteraceae bacterium | reverse complement strand
GTGTTGCTACATCATATCGAGTACGGAGACGCGGCACGGTTTCTGGAGATGATGCGGAGCAATGCGTTCAGCCACCAGTTCCAGTTCACCGAACAAGAGATCGGTTTTGATCGCCTCACCCTCGCTGCGTTCCAATCTCTCGGGTCCGAACCCATCCCCTGGCATGTGAGTTACCGAGTCCGGATCGGGATCAAGTGAGTGCGGGGATGTGAACAAGCAAGCCCATCGTGCGTTGCCCGCATGACGGGCTTTTCTCTCTTCTTTCCTTGAGGTTATCTCGTTGCGCAACCCGTGGGGCAAACGAGAACGCGAGCAATGTATGTACAACATTCCATACTGATACCCTGGATGTGGAGCGGCTTCTCAAATGGTTCATGGTTGAGCTGCTCACTTGTCACCCAATTTACCAATACCTCTATAAAGGTGACACAAGCTAGTTATTTTTCCGATTTAGGTGTTGGATTACCTGCGTCAACCGTGCTTGAGCACGGTCAAGTGCTAGCATCGACAGGGTAACATCGCTCTCAAGGTGTAATGCTTCAGCCTTTGAAAGTATCTCCCATAGTGCAGTTTCACGTTCCAACGGCGAACTCGCATGTAATGGGAGACATAGTAGACTGGTAGATAAGCGAAGGCGAAGAGACTCTGGTGGCTCACCAAACACAGAACCAGGCAAGGTTGCGATATCCCATTCTTCCAATAAATAATGCATCAGTTCTGAACCTGTTTGAATACCCATTGAGGCGAGTGTAGAACGCCAGGGTGAGAAATCAGGATAGAGGTAGAATCCACCTGCTGGACGCGGACATGGAACATCAAGATCAGCAAGTGACGTGTAAAGGTGATCAGCAAGATAACCATGGACAAGTGCCGACTGATGCACATATTGCTCTATTGATTCATTGGGCGAGTATGCAATGAATGCCGCTTGCTGAACAGGTGTGGCAGTGGATGACCATAATTCGCTTGCCAGGCTACGGAGTGCAACCATCGCCATAGTACCCGCAGGTGTTTGAGGAAGGGCCGCGTAACCTAGCCTCCAACCGCCTGCCGAGAAGGCTTTTGAGAGTCCTCCGGTCACGATACAACCTTCAGGATAAAAAGTGGCAGGTGAGACATGTTCACGCCAACCATGTGCAAGCTCGGCGTAAATTTCGTCGCTGATGAGTGTTATACCTTCTTCACGAGCCCAAAGAGCAAGGGTTTCTACATCTTCACGCTCAAACATGCTACCTGTAGGATTGCTTGGAGAATTCATGATCAAAATACGAGGGTTAGCGCCATTTTTGCGAGCTTGAAGCATTGCCTGGGATAAAGCATGTGGAGTAATACGATGACAATCGACTGAGTTGGTCTCTATTCCGATTACTTTTCGGCCTGCCAGTCGAGCCTGTGGGGCATAGCTAACCCATGAGGGTACAGGCAAGAGCAAATCCCCTTCGAGCACCTGAAGAAGAGCATAGAGTAACGGTTTACTTCCGGGAGCAACAATAATCTGATCAGAGGAAAACGCCAATCCTCTCGTGCGAACCAGGTACTCGGCAATGGCTTGTCGTAGCTTAGGTATCCCCAGCACAGGCGCATATGCGGTTTTTGTTGCTGCTTCAGCCAAAGCAGTGGCTAAAAGGGGATGTAAAGGAAAAGAAGCTTCTCCAAAGCCAAGATGAATGGTTTCCCGACCTGCTGCGCGTCGTTTCGCGACGGCTTCATTCACTGAAAGGGTTGCAGAAGTGGCAAGGGTCTGTGCTCCCGGTACAAGTTGAACAGGGGATTGTTTTGGAATGGGTAAAGAATTGTCATATCCTCGTGGTGTATCACTAGAATGAATGGTACTCATAGGTGTTCTTCTTGTTTCCTCTCTCTTGATCTCTGGGTATGCATTCTCTCAGGCATACCATCAGTCTTGAATGTAACAAGCGACCCGCCGCCTATGGCGGCGAGTCGAATTGTCATAAAACAAGTATACACGAACACGTATGAATACTATTGAGGGCTGGGATTACCTGTGTTCTCTAGTCGCTCACGCATATTCTCGAACGTAGCTGCATCTATTTCGCCTCGCGCGTAACGCTGACGCAGTATCTCCATGGCCGAAGGCTGTGATGGTGGCATCCCAGTTGTAAACGTTGGAGGTACCGGATTATATCTTGGAGGCATGTGGTAATGTCTACCTCTCGTGCTAAACAAGCGTATCAATCCCCATATCAGTAAACCTAATAAAACTAACATGAAAATCCGGCCTAGAAACAGAAATGGCAGTAGTAATCCGGGGCCGTGTTCAAATCCCATCATCATGGGAATCCTCTCCTTCATTCAAGAAACTACTATTGTTGTGGTGATATTCTTGTACAAGCCATATTTTAGCGCATAACACGTCATTTGATATCACCATGTATCACATATATATACGCTAAGCTTATGCTCTGGGTTATGAATTTTGTTGTAGTTGGATTAGTTTGTTATGTGCAGAGGTGACGTTATACTTGAACATGTCACGGACCACTCATCGCCGCGAAGACCATGGCGGTAGCAACTCGCCACGCAGCATTTTCGTGAGAAAATCTACCGTTGGATGCTTAACACGCTGCAGTTCGTTTATAACTGCCTGCCGATCATAATCGACATAGCGCGTTTGCAAGTTATAACCAATCGAGTCAGCTTCGAGAAGAGCATAACTGGCCTCGAGGCGCGATCTCATGGGGTTACTTACACTTCCAAGATTGACCACCCGCACCTGATCAATCGTGCGATCTAGCGGTACATGGGTATGCCCAACAATCACCAGATCGGCAGCGGCTGGAGCGAGTAGGGCGCGCAATTCTTCATCGTTGAGTAAGGGAATAATCCCTGGTCCATCATCGAGGCCAGGAGCAGCGTGAACTCCGAGCATGCGTGTTCCATCTGGTAGCGTTAGTCGTAGTTCAAGTGGCAAGTCCTCTAACCAGTTCCACCAGCCGCTAGCACGAATGTTACCCTGAGTCCAAGCCAGATTCGTTGCCATCGCCAACAGGAGCGGCATGAGTTTCGGTTTAGCCTGTGCTTGTTCAAGCGTTGGACCAGGTCGCTCGCCAGTAACGGTGTAGCGATCATGATTTCCCTGTGAGAACAACACATTTGGCAATTGTGTTACGCGCTCTAATACACCTACTGGATCATAACCTAACGACGAAAAATCCCCCAGTATCCAGTAAGCATCCACGCCACCCTGGGCAGCAATGTCCGCGAGAACAGCCTCGAGAGCCAAAAGATTGCCATGAATGTCCGATATCAGAGCGATGCGCATTTGGTTTCTCCTTCAGAGAACATTTCAGATTAATTCACATTCAAGTATAGCAGGGTCATTCCCCTTGATCGAGCTGGGCTAGTAGACGTTTTGGAGCTGTCATGCGATAGCTTTCTTCTACCAGATCTGCGACTTCGTCCCAATCAATCTCAAGATCGAGCCAAATACCAATCCAGCCGTGATGGCCAACGTATGGGGGAACGAAGAACCGCTCAGGGTTAGAGTTGACAAGTATATCTTGAACTCCGGAGGGAGCTTTGCACCACATTGAGGGACGATCATCAACACGGTGCTGCATAGCAAAAATCTTGTCCCGCACCTTGAATGACGGGTCACCCACGCCTCCTTGCTCGCTAGCTTCTGGATAGGAGAGGCATATTGCTCTGAGATGGTCGAGTAGATTTTCTTTCATCGATTCTTACCTCCTTCGCAAGCACTGTTTAGCCGGGGTGATAATAATTGGGGTTGCATATAACACTAACCATTTAAGCCTGCTCACTTCAGCGATTTCAGGAAATCATACACAATCCTATTAAATTCCTCTGGCTTCTCCATATTCGGCATATGATTTGTTTCTGATATAATGACCCTCCTGGCTCCAGCAATATCTTGTTCAAACTTATCTGCGCTTTTATGGAGTTGGAAGTGATCTTCAGAACCAACTATTATAAGGGTTGGAACGCGAATCTCGTTCAGTCTTTCAAATGCTGGAGGAACGAGTTCTTGCTTTGGTGCGGGATCAAGAACCCAGGCAAAGGAGTATTCAGACAGATTGTCTCGCACTCGCTGCCTGGCAGACGGATACTGTGGAGAAGGAACTAAGGTTTCATCGTCCATCAGCAGATCCACCATACGCCGGATATCTCTCTCATGCCTGGCCTGCTCGAAAGGTTGCCAGCGTTGAATCTGCTGCTCTAGTTGTTCTTGAGTAACCATCAACTCGACAGGGTAACCAGGGACAGGTGAGCCAACGAGAACGAGTGCATCAACCATTTTGGGATACATAAGAGTGAAATCAAGAGCAATTACGCCTCCTAAAGACAAACCGAGGAGAGAGGCATTTCCTACATCAAGAAACGTCAAGAGATTGAAGAGGTCCTGCCAATCGGCATAGGGTATTTGAGGCAGTGCCGATTTGCCAAAACCTCGGATGTCATAACGGATGACCTGGTAGTTGTGTGAAAATATGGCGAACTGATCATCCCACATACGCCTATCCATGTAACCTCCATGCAGAAGTACAAGAGGATGACCTTCTCCCATCATTTCATAGTATAATTTTGTTCCGTTTGTCGCGACAAAACCAGTACGTAGTTGCTTTGCTTCATACATAAGTTGGTTCCTTTTGTATGTAGGTGGTTAAAGTAGCATCTGAGTTGATTGAACAGAGTATTGTATGCCGTTGTCTTATTATACATGCGGACGTCATGGGTCTGTCAGCTAATGCACATACTGACGGAGAAGGAGTACAGGGCATAGAAGACTCCGGCATTGATACCGATTACGAGCAGAGAGACGTGCTGCCTGAACAGCCAACCAATCAAAAAGCCCTGCAACCTCAGCAAGAGTTGGAAGGGTTATCATGTAACAACCGGTGCTTGCCTGAGATATTTTTCGTACAAACGATCATTTACGACTTTTTGCATGCACATTACTGTTGTGTAGATATCACGATAAGATGTATAAATGGGAGCAATACCGAGTCGAATAGTATCTGGCGGGCGGAAATCTGGCAGGACGTTCATCTCGTGAATCAGCGCCTGATCGATGCGCAGCCCCTCGGCGTGGCCAAGTGAAACGTGGGATCCCCGCCGGCTTGCTTCACGTGGAGTATTCAATGTGAAGCCCAGCGGCTTTAAAAATTCTTCCCAAAGGTTGATTAGATATTCACTCTGACGCTGAGATTTAGCGCGAAGATTGTCCAATCCGGCCTCGAGAAGTAAATCAACACCTGACTCAATTAACGAGAGTGATATGACAGGATACGTTCCTGTCAAAAAGTGGCGTAGACCTTTCGTGGGTCGATACTCAAGTTCAAAATTAAAAAGGTCACGCTGTCCCATCCATCCTGCAATAGGATTACGCAAGACATCTTGCAGGTAGCGCCGAATGTAGAGGAACGCAGGAGCGCCAGGCCCACCATTCAGATATTTGTAGGTGCAGCCAACAGCAAGATCAACTTGAGCTGCGTGCAAATCAACGGGTACCGATCCTACAGAGTGGCTAAGATCCCATAGCATCAAGGCACCAGCAGCATTAGCCGATGCAGTTATAGCAGGCATATCATAGATATATCCACTCTTGTAAACGGTATGAGAGAGAGTCAACAAAGCAGTCTGGCTGTCGAGCCTGGCTTGTATTTCAGCTACTGGACCATGAATGGCATCAGGTGAGGGAAGTATTTCTAATCGGTGTTGCTTATCTAGAAGGTCAATCGCTCCTTGCAAAACGTAGAGGTCTGATGGAAAATTGAGGTTATCGGTTAAAATACATGACCGTCCATGCTGAAAACGCAGGGCCGCAACCACCAACTTAAACAGATTGATTGATGTAGAATCGGCGACTATGACTTCGTCAGGTTCTGCACCAATTAAGTGAGCAATCTTCGCACCGACACGCTCTGGCGCTATAAACCACCCTTCATTCCAATTTCTTATCAAGCGCTCTCCCCACTGATGCTGGATAAGATCTTCAGCGAGGGTTAGCGTGGCTTGAGGAAGTCGACCCAAAGAATTTCCATCCATGTAGATAAGATCGGGATCTGTGATGACAAAGCGTTCTCGAAAATGAGCTAAGGGATCGTTAGCATCAAGTTCAGCGGCATATGCCAGATCGGTCAGTCTTGTCATTGATGATGTTCCTTTTCATGTACGTTCAATTGAACTGGTGAACGTATCTGACGGGTACATATACTGACAACTTACATACTTTCATCAAATTGTACACGGAAAATTGGGTAGAATACAGAGATTGTGATGGATATTTGTCAGAACATTTAAAGAACATGCTGCAATTCTCGATGCTCTCGAAAAAGGGTTGTGTGAACAGGCTGCCCAGGCAATGAAAACGAATTGGGAAGAGAGTCTCAAGCGTGTTTTGAGTAGAAAGGGAAGATAATGTGCCTGTATGTTGTTGGCACTTGAGCCTGCTCTTAATGATCTTGAATAACATCAAGTACAAATACAAAAGCTTTGCTCGGATTATGTTTCGCACAGTGCGAACCAGTCATTGTAGATTCACATCTTGTGATAGTGCTCTCGCTTCAAATGATTTCATTGGATGATGAGGATACAAAATGGTATCATTATCAAATACATTGATGAGATAAGTGAGAACTGGTATCACTACCATTTTAGAATGTTAGGAGGAACCGCTTGATGAAAGCAGTGTTATGCAAGGCCTTTGGGCCTCCAGAGAGTCTAGCTATCGAAGAGGTCGAACCACTAAAACCTGGGAAAGGCCAGGTGGTTATAAGTGTGAAGGCATGTGGTGTGAACTTCCCAGATGCTTTAATCATTCAGGGAAAATATCAATCGAAACCACCATTTCCATTTACTCCGGGTAGTGAGGTTTCAGGCATTGTTAAAGAGTTGGGTGAGGGAGTAGATTTTTTCAAAGTTGGGACGCACGTAATGGGCTTTATTGGTATGGGCGGTTTTGCCGAGGAAGTCGTTGCTGACGCATCCCAAATAATCCCGATGCCTCACACTCTCGACTTCCCTACCGCTTCCGCTTTTCTGTTGACATATGGAACTTCTCACCATGCGCTTAAGGATAGGGCACAACTTCAGCAAGGAGAAACACTGATGGTACTTGGAGCGGCAGGAGGCGTAGGACTCGCGGCAGTCGAGATAGGCAAAGCAATGGGAGCGAGAGTGATTGCTGCCGCTTCTTCTAATGAGAAGCTTGAGGTGTGCAAACAGCATGGCGCAGATGAAGTCATCAATTACTCAACAGAGGATTTAAGGGATCGCATCAAACAACTCACTGGAGGGAAAGGAATTGATGTTGCATTCGATCCCTTAGGGGGAGACTATTCTGAGCCGGTGTTACGTAGTATGGCATGGGGTGGGCGCTTCCTGGTAATCGGCTTTGCGTCGGGCGACATTCCACGCATCCCACTCAATCTGCCTTTACTCAAAGCCTGCTCGATCGTAGGAGTGTTCTGGGGTTCATTTATGGAACGTGATCCCAGACACGGTCGGAAAAATATCCAGGAACTGATCACATTGATGAATGAGGGTAAATTGAAGCCGCATGTTTCAGCTACTCACCCACTAGAGCATGTAGCTGATGCTCTGAATGATTTGATGGAACGTAAGGTCATAGGAAAAGCTGTACTAGTGACGAGCTTAGAATAACAAGGAGAAAGTAAATTGCAAGCGCAAATCAATGGTAATCAAGTATACTACACTATAATTGGTCAAGGCCGCCCAATGCTGCTCATGCATGGTGGCTCAGGTTTGGATCACACGTATTTTCGTCCATGGCTTGATACCCTCAGTGACCAGGTACAACTTATTTACTATGACCAGCTTGGCCAGGGACGCTCGACGAGACCTGAGAGCTACGAAGGCATAAGTATGAGCACATGGGCAGACGAAGCAGATGCACTTCGAGATTCTCTGGGATTTAATCGCATCATCCTCTTAGGACATTCCTTTGGTGGCTTCATCGCTCAGGAATATGCCCTTCGCCACGGCGATCACCTTGACGGCCTCATTTTATGTGACACTGCTCCCGTCTTAGATTATCATGATGTGATCATGGCTAATGCACAGTCTCGAGGTACGCCTGAGCAAGTCCAAGCCGTCATCGCGGGACTCTCTGCACCAGTAGCCGATGATGCTAGTTTTCGGCAACTTTGGAATACAATCTTGCCTTTATATTTCAATGATTACGATCCAGAAGTGGCTAAACGAATGGACGATGCTACCCAGTACAGCGCACAGGGCTTTAATCAAGGTATGGGCGTGTGCCTACCTACTTTCAATGTTCTGAGTCGATTGGATGAGATTATAGTGCCGACGCTAGTTATGGCAGGAAGACACGATTGGATTACACCACCAGCGCACGCGGCTGAACGCCTACACGCACAATTGCCAAACTCGAAAATCGTCATTTTTGAGGACAGCGGTCATTTCCCATTTATAGAGGAAAACGATAAATTTGTGACGACCGTTCATGATTGGGTAAGTGGGCTTAGCTAACCAGGCAAATCTAATAATGAGAAAAGAGCAAAGGAAGCTCAATTCATTCCATTTGCCAAACCTGGACAGTTTTATCAAAGGAAGCTGAGGCAAGGCGTCTGTTATCTGAAGACCAGGTTACCGAGCGTACGATATCAGAATGACCAGAATAGGTACTCAATTGATGTCCTTTTGAGGCATCCCATATCCTAACAGTCTTGTCACCACTAGCCGAGGCAATATACTTTCCATCAGGTGACCACGCTACGCTGTAGACAAAATCGGTGTGGCCGCCTAAGATAAACTGGTAACTTCCATCAGTGGCGTTCCACACCTGGATGGTATTGTTGTTGCTGCCAGCGGCAATACGTTTACCATCGGGTGACCACGCTACCGACCACATTGTTGTGTTATACAGTCGTAGGGTATAAAGCAGATTTCCATTCGCTGGGAACCATACCTGGACAGTACCATCACTACTGGCTGAAGCTATGAGCCTACCATCGGGTGACCATGCTACTGAATATACGTTACCTGTGTGACCTTTATACGTATAGAGATGTTGACCACTGGCAGCATTCCATACTTGAACAGTTTTGTCCCCTCCTGCTGAGGCGATGCTCTTCGCATCAGGTGACCATGCTACTGACCATACCCAACTAGAATGTCCAGAATAAGTAAGAAAGCTGTCACCAAAAGTAGGATCCCAAACCTGGACAGTTTTATTGTAACCTGAAGAAGCAATACGGCTACCATCATGCGACCATGCCACAGCATAGACAGTATCGGCTTGATGATGCACAATAGGATTATCGCCACTCGTTGCATCCCAAACCTGTGCTGTAGTGTCAGCGCTGGCCGAGGCAATACGCTCTCGAAAAGGCGACCATGCCACTGACCATACCCAGTCAGTATGTCCGGAATAGGTAAAAAGAAGCTTTGTTTGCATTTGCCCGGTATGTGTTGGTGTTTGCACGTGTGTCAGCAGAGCAATGCCCCCACCAACAAGGCCAACAACAGCCAAGCTTGTCAAGCCGATTACAACTCCACGTCTGGAAATGCGATTGTGTTGAATTTGAGAAGGAAGCGAAGTCGTCTCAGGTTGTTGCGAGTCTGAATGTTCATATAGCTTTGATGTAGTAGGAGGTGATGGAACAAGCTCGGGGGGCAGACTTCGCACCGTTGCAAAACTCTCTTCGAATGTTTCAGGGTTAGATAAAACAGTCGTATTTGAAGGCGTAGATGCCTGTGTTTCAGTAGTTGGAACGGCAGTAAATACAGGTAGAGAGGTCAACTCTTTGCTGAAAGCTTTCTCAAGTGCAAGCGCAAAGACCTGTACATTATCAAATCGTTGTTGTGGATCTTTTGCGAGTGCTTTTAATACTACCTCTTCGACGGCAGGGGGCAGTTCTGGTACTTTCTCCAGTAACGAGGGGGGAGGAGTCAGAGTATGCTTGACAGCAATTTCTGCAAACGATCCCTGGAAAGGACGAGTGCCACAGAGCCACTCGTACACAACGACGCCAAGAGAGTATTGATCGCTGTTAGGGCAAGCCTGAGATTGGATCTGTTCAGGAGCCATATAGGCAACGGTTCCTGCCATATCTTGAATTCCCTGCGTGCCACTGCTATAGCGTGAGCTGTGTGAAACAACCGCGATGCCAAAATCGCTGAGCAATATTTCATTCCGCCGACCCACAAGCATGTTTTCCGGCTTAACATCGCGGTGAATAACTTTTTGTTCGTGAGCATACTCTAGAGCCGCTGCAACCTGCCTGGTATAGCTCACTACAGTAGCGGAAGGCAAGGGAAGGCCTCTAGGATGACGCTTACGCAAGGTGCCATTGGGGGCATAGTCTACCACCAGGAAAGGGGTCGTATCCTCTACATTAAATTCGAGAACACGTACAATATTTGGATGCAGTAAGCGTGCAACAGTACGTGCTTCGGTCAGAAAGTATTCTACATCATCGCTTTCCAACCGAGCATGAAGTACTTTGATGGCTGCAAAGGTATCCAGGTAAATATGCTGGCCCAGGTAGACTTCGGCAAAACCACCCTGTCCAATCTTGCGTACGAGGCGATAATTACCTAGCCGCTGTCCCACACGATCCGTCATGATTGCCTCTTTCGGATGCAAATCAGTTCCCTATGTTCGATGTAACCCGTGTCCATTGTAGAGAATCCACATAACATACGTCAAGGAGACAGTTTCATTCACACATAAAATGTGTTCTGATAGGTATTATTCTCTATGGGGTATATAATAATTACTATTCACACGAAAAATACAAAAAGGGGAAATGCATGATAGATACGAATATTCCGTCTGGTTTGGAACGGAGAAGAGAAGATTACAGGTTGATTACAGGATCAGGGCGTTATGTTGACGACCTTAGATCTCCAGAGGGAAGACCACCTGCTTTGTATATGGTAGTAGCGCGAAGCCCATACGCTCACGCAGAGATAACTGGTATCAGTATGGATGCAGCACGCAACGTACCTGGGATAATCGCGGTTTTTGAGAGTTCCGAACTTGTGAATGACCTGCCATCAATTGACACATTACCTTTACCAATACCAGGTTTGAAAAAGCCAACGCGTAAAGCTATGGCAATAGGTCGAGTACGCTATGTGGGCGATCCGATAGCAGTTGTGCTTGCAGAAAATCTTTACTCGGCTTTAGATGCACGCGACCTTATAGAAGTTGATTTCGAACCATTACCCGTAGTGATTGAGCCAGAAGATGCTCTCGCAGCCGATGCTCCCATACTATATGATGAGTTCGGTTCCAATGTTGCATTTCGTTCGCAGTCAGGCGGAGGAGATATCACAAACATTTTTGAAAACGCTGATGGGGTCGTCCGTTTGCGGGTCATTAACCAACGTGTTGCCCCAAGTTCGCTCGAAACGCGCGCATGTATGTTTGATTTTGACTTGGATAGCGGCCTATTCACAGCCTGGCTATCATCTCAAGCAATATATGGGGCGCGAGAAATGTTAGCCAGTTTTCTTGGAATTAACCGTGAGCATGTCCACGTGTATAACGCTGAGGTTGGCGGCGGCTTTGGATCGAAAACGAGATTTGTTGGAGAAGAGATTGTGGCTGCCGTGCTAGCTAAACGATATGGTCGCCCTGTAAAATGGATAGAAAGTCGTAGTGAAAATCTACAAGCCCAGACACATGGAAGAGGACAGATAAATTACATCGAGGCCGCATACCAGAATGATGGACGATTGCTTGGTCTCAAAGTACGTTCGATCGCCGATCTGGGTGCGTTCCTGGCCGCGACAACAGCGATGGTTCCTAGCGGCACACCTTTTATGTTAAATGGGCCGTATCAGGTACAAGCAGTGGATAGCCAGGTTGTGGGTGTTTTCACCAATAAAGTTCCAACAGGTGCTTATAGGGGAGCAGGTAGGCCCGAAGCAACGTACATTCTGGAGCGAACTATCGATCGCATTGCTCATGAATTGGGGCTTGATCCTGCTGAGGTTCGCCGACGTAATTTTATCTCGCAAGGAGACTTTCCTTATAAAACTGTGACTGGTGCGCAATACGATAGTGGTAATTACCAGGCTGCACTCGATAGAGCACTTGAACTGGCCGACTATGCCGGGTGGAGGGAAAAGCAACGAAAACAGCGGGAGGAACAAGATTCCTCGCTCCTCGGAATTGGCATCGCAGCATTTACCGAAATCTCCGGAGGAGCTATGAACAGCAGACCTGGCGTACCGCAGGAGGCTGCTACAGTACGCATCGAAAGAGATGGTACTATCCTGGTGCAGAGCGGCGTTGCGAGTAATGGTCAGGGGCACTTTACAGCTTTTGCGCAGATTGCTGCGACAACCTTTCATCTTCCTGCTTCAAAAATAGTAGTTCAAATGAATGATACTGCCTTACCCGCATTTGGATTTGGCACATTTGGCAGCCGTACAATGCAGGTTGCTGGATCGGCGGTTCTACTGGCCAGTGAAGCCGTTCGCGAGAAAGCACTAAAGGTGGCTGCACAAGTCCTGGAAGCCGCCTTCGAGGATTTGGAGATGGAGAATGGTCAGGTAACAGTACGTGGAGTCCCAACCCGAGCGATAGAATTGGGCGAACTGGCCAGATTAGTCGAAGAACAACCAGATTTGATCGAACGAGAAAGGCCTAACCCTGTCAATGGAGTTCCTATCGAGGGTTTAGCAGCCTGGCGCGATTTTATGCCGTCCAATGCGACTTTTTCTTCCGGCACTCACCTGGCGGTGGTCGAAGTCGATAGTAATACCGGTGAAGTACATATTCTGCAATACGTAGCAGTAGATGATTGTGGTCGTGTGCTCAACCATTACCTGGCTGATGCGCAGGTTCATGGTGCATTAGCGCAAGGCATTGGCCAGGCGCTTTACGAGGAAGTCATGTATGACGAGGAAGGCCAGTTACTCAGCAGCACCTTAATGGACTATACAATGCCCAACGCAATGCAGATTCCAGATTTTATGACTGATGTAGTCGAGACTCCTTCACCAATTAACCCGTTGGGTGCGAAAGGCGTAGGTGAGGGTGGTACAATTGGCGCGCCACCCGCTGTTGTCAATGCAGTGCTGGATGCACTTGCGCCTCTTGGTATCGAAGCGGTCGATATGCCACTTAAGCCTGAGAAAATCTGGACATTGGTACAAGCTGCTCGTCAGGGTAGGCTTGAGAAAGTAGACATAAAACCACCAAAGATCTTTGAGACGGATGAAGGGACACAAAAAGGCGGAGTGCCGGATTTTGTGTGAGAACATGGAAAATCGCGATTGCGGCCGCCAGGACCGCCTCCCCGAGGGCGAGGGCAAGCCCCGCCCCTACTATACGCGGATTACAACTCACGACTCTTGGTATCGATGATATCTGTGATACGCGCTATGAATGTGTCAATGGGTGTCGCCCCAAGGTTTTCGTTTGTGCGAAGACGTACTGAGACAGCTCGCGACCGTTGCTCTTTGTCCCCAACTACCAGCATATAGGGGATTTTTTGAAGCTGAGCTTCGCGTATTTTCGCATTTATGCGTTCTGGCGAGTGGTCCAACTCTACACGGATATGCCTGTCACGAAGGCACTGCATCACTTCCTGAGCATAGGAGACGTGGCGATCTGCTATCGTGATAATACGCACTTGAACAGGGGCAAGCCAGACAGGGAATGCTCCTGCATAATGTTCGATGAGTATTGCAATGAGGCGCTCAATTGAGCCAGGAGCACGATGAATCATTACTGGCCTGTGGCGTTGTCCATCCTCGCCTATATACCAGAGATCAAAACGCTCAGGCAGATTATAATCCACCTGTATCGTGCCAAGTTGCCACTCTCGATTAAGAGCGTCACGGAAAACAAAGTCGAGCTTGGGTCCGTAGAAACCTGCTTCACCCTCCTCTAAAGTGTAAGAAAAACCTAACTTGTCAAGAGCTTTGATGATAGCTGATTGAGCCTTTTCCCATACTTCGTCGCTGCCAATATACTTTAAACTTTCAGGGTCCCGTAGTCCAACACGGGCTCTATATTCACTTATGCCCAATGCTACGAATACGAAACGTACCAGGTCGACAACATTAATAAATTCAGCATCGAGATGTTCGGGTAGAGCGAAGATGTGAGAGTCGTCTATTGAAAATCCGCGCGAGCGCAGCAGACCGTGGAGTTCTCCAGCTTTTTCTAGGCGGTATACCATACCAAACTCAGCTAAACGCAAGGGCAAGTCGCGGTAGGAACGCAATTCGCTCTGGTAAATCTGGATGTGATGCGGACAGTTCATCGGTCTGAGAATGTACATTTCACCCCGAGGTTCATCTTCGTCAGCGAGGGAGTTGGCCTCCAGTTTCACTTGCATTGGAGGATACATTTCATCGCGGTATTTATACCAGTGCCCACTTCTTTTAAACAATTCAATTGGGCCAATATGTGGCGTCATTACTGGCATATAGCCACGATTACGTTGTTCTTGCCGCAGGAAGTTCTCGAGTGTTTCGCGCAGTATAGCTCCCTTAGGCAACCAGAGCGGCAAACCCGGCCCAATTTCCGATGACATCATGAAAAGTCCCAGTTCACGTCCTAATTTGCGATGATCACGTTTCTGTGCCTCTTCTAAACGAGACAAGTATTGATCGAGTTCCTCTTGTGTAAACCATGCTGTTCCGTAGAGGCGCTGCAACATTGGGCGATGCTCATCCCCACGCCAGTAAGCGCCTGCTACGCGCATCAACTTGAAAGGGCCAATCTGGCCTGTATGCTCTACATGCGGACCGCGACAGAGATCAAGAAAGTTATGCTGCTGATAAATTGTGACTTCACCTGGCCAGTTTCTACTTTCTTGTACACGGCAGAGTTCAGGAAAGTCGTTCTGCTGCTGGTACACATTGGCTTGCTCAAGATCTGGCAGGTTTTCGATAATTTCCACCTTATATGACTGCCCCTTATCACGGAAGTATTCCAACGCCTTGAGACGCGACCAATGATCACGCTCAAAGGGATACTTTCCAGCGATGATTTTTGACATGCGTTGTTCGATTTCAGGAAAATCGGCGGGTGTGAGTGTTCGCGGCAAATCAAAATCATAATAAAATCCGTCTTCAATAGCTGGCCCAATGGCGAACCTGGCAGCGGGAAACATTTCCTGAACTGCTTCGGCCATGACGTGAGCGGCAGAATGCCGCATGCGCTGGAGCGGTGAGTATTGTACTGAGTTTTCCAATTCTGCTTCGACCGACATTGATTTTCTCCTTTTAGATAGCAGATGACCCGATTACATGGAAGCAACAAACAAAAAAGCCTTTCCATCCTCAAACGGGACGAAAAGGCTTTGATCTTCCGTGGTTCCACCCAGATTCCGCGCCTTGTTAGAATAGGCAAGGGCACGCTTTCCTGACCGATAACGTGATCAAGACGTACACCTTTGTGCTCAATTTATGAACCTTTTCAGGTGCGGGCTGGCGAGGGGTACTGACTCCTTACTGGTTGGAGCGCTTGCAGCCTTTGGCGCTTCCTCTCTATTTACCCCTGGGGAGAAGCATGTCTCGCGTGTTAGCCGTATGGATTAATATTAGGTAAACGTTACAACTCACGACTTTTTGTTTTGATGATATCTGTGATACGCGCTACGAATGTGTCAATGCGTGTCGCCCCAAGGTTTTCGTTTGTGCGAAGACGCACGGCAACGGCGTTCTCTGATGCTTCTTTATCTCCAACTACAAGCATGTAGGGGATTTTCATCAGTTGGGCATCACGAACTTTGGCGTTCATGCGTTCGCTGCGACTATCTACCTCGGCACGCACTCCAGCAGATTTGAGTGTATCAAGGACTTTGTTAGCATATTCCTGGTGACGGTCAGCGATGGGTATAATCGTAGCCTGGACAGGGGCCAGCCAGACGGGAAAGGCTCCTGCAAAATGCTCGATAATCAACGCCATGAAGCGCTCTGTTGAGCCGGTGACGGCACGATGAATCATGACAGGACGATGTGGTTGACCATCTTCGCC
>DATMNR010000039.1:0-4137 GCA_035568795.1 Ktedonobacteraceae bacterium | reverse complement strand
CCAACCTTGATCATACTGCTTGCTATAGTATTCGGTCTGATCCTGGGGGGAGTAATGTTTGGCATAGCGGATTTCGCAATTCAATCACATCCCATCCTGTTAGCCACATTAGCAGGTATAGTCGTCGGTGTCATACTGGGTGTTATAGTAGGACTACTGCGTAGAGGGCCAGTACGTGGTGCAATTGGTCAGGACTTGTCGAAAGTCAACGCACCAGCTATAAAACCACAGCAAGAAGCACAAACTGTTATTGCCATACGCCTACAAGATCCTGAGAATATCAGCCGTAAATCGAAAGCAAGAGCTATCCTGATAAACAATAAGGGGAAGATTGATAGAAGCGTTGGGCGCGAAACGTAACACTAGTAAAATCTAAAGCTATTAGTTACAATTAGTATGACCGAATCACTCTGTTTAGCCCTGTTTTCGGAGATATCTCAACATGTCCTATGATCTCTTGATACGACCTCGTTTGGAAACGGAAACGGAGGAATTAGTACGCCAACGTGCCAGGTTGTTTCCTCCTTACAAAGTGATCCTTTATAATGACGATTACAATGACATGGATTTCGTGGTTGCTGTACTTTTGCGCACAATCAACAATCTTTCACAGGCTCAAGCAGAATACATTATGTTGACAGCGCATCTCACGGGTAGCGCTGTTGTAGTTGTTTGTCCCAAGGAAATTGCCGAATATTATCAGGAACGTTTACTCAGTTACGGTCTTACCGCAACAATTGAACCTGAATAAACACTATCACAGCATAAAACTGTACCATTGCTGTACATTTCCACCATTGACGGCGGCTGTGTTAGGGTTTAGAATCAAGTATAACCTGTTGGAACTCATTTAAGAGAATCCGTTGTATGGATACTACAAATAAGAAATGATGCTGATTTATCATGTTCCTGCAGGAGGAGAGATACAATGGTTCACCTATGGCGTAAAGCCAAAGACGAGACGGAGACGAGTAAATCTGCTCCAGGTGTCGGAGCAATCGGCGATATAGCTGTTATTGTAGATGGTAAAAAACTGGATATTGAATTGGTACGCCTTGCCTGCTTGATGGCGAAAAAGGCAAAACGCAAAGTTCATCTTGTCCACATTATTGAGGTTCCTCGAACATTGCCACTTAAAGCAACTCTCACTAAAGAATCTGAAGAGGCCGATAAGTTACTCAACGAGGCGCTGGCAATAGCGGATGATGCGGGATGTGAAGCAGTCGCAGAAGTTGTGCAGACGCGCGATGCCGGACCAGCTATTGTTGATGAAGCAAAAGACCATTCCCTCGCCTTAATCATGCTTGGGCTGGTACGTGATACGCACAAAGGGCATACTAAAGGCAACTATCTTGGCAAGACGATACCTTACGTCCTGGCCAATGCGACATGTAGGGTATGGCTTGTACAGGATACTATACTATAGCTACCTTTTTGTTTGCTCACCTCTATAATCTATAATCACCAGCAGTTGCGGTTTTATACATTTTATACCTAATTTAGCCTTCTTATATGGTATAATTAAACATACTAACACAGGTTTGTGGGGTTCTTAATTACCTTTATGTTGCATTGTTTACTTCGGGAGGAGCAATTCGATGAAATCTGATTCCAAAACTGCTGGCGATCCCACACGTTCGCACAAAGACTATTATACTGCTCTCTACCAGGCTGCCTTGACAATTTCATCCAGCCTTGAACTAACGGATGTATTACAAAGCGTCGTTAAGAGCATCACCGAAGCCATGCAAGTAAAAGCCTGTGTGTTGCGCCTTCTCGATTCCCGCACAGGTCAACTCCAACTGAGCGCTGTGTATGGATTGAGTAGTGGTTATCTTGCGAAAGGCCCTGTAGATGTGGAACATAGCCCAATCGACAGCGAGGCACTGAGCGGCAAAAACGTGATTATTCCAGATGTGAGTAAGGATACACGATTTCAATATATAGAAGCGGCTAAACGCGAAGGCATTGTTTCCGTGTTATGTGTGCCATTGGAGGTACGCGGCGAAGCTATCGGAGTATTACGTGTCTACACAAATGAACTTTGCATTTTTCACGAAGATGATAGCCAGTTCCTCTCGGTTCTAGCGAGTCTAGCTGCGCTTGCGATTGAAAACGCAAATCTTTACGAAAACCTGAAAAACTCCTACGATGGAGTGATGGACGTGCTCTGGGGAAGCAGCCTGACTTACAAATAAACTGTTGAAACTGTAGATGCACTTTCATTTGAAGAGCGAATCATCCATTGATGGCCGATGAATCGGCGATGGGCACGATACATCGGCACCTACGGATGGCCGATTTCACCTCACAAGCGTGTTGGTTAAATATGGCGATGTAAATTCCGTTCTTTGACCCGCCTTTTTGCCTGGGACAGGGAAAAGGCGAGCAGAGAGCGGTTTTTTCAATCGCAGTGCCAACGTGGCTACATCACTTAAGAGGTGAGCAATTTCTGTTGCATCTATATCACCGGACAGAGGTAAAGTATCTAAACCTGTACCACAGACTGCCGAGTATAGTAACAGTTCATGTGTCGTAACAAGCCCTTGCTCCCATCTTTGCCCTAGTATTGCATCTTCAAGCACAGGCAGCATGAGACCGCAATAGCCACAAGTCGGCAATTCTGTACCTTTTAGTGCAGAGGTAAGAGCAGCAGCCACAGCAACTGTACCAGCACTGCCGATTGGCCCATAACCACAAAGTTCTACAGCCGATACAATGCTGTCTTCCCCTAAAGGCGCGGGCGATAGATCAATACCGCCGAAAACCAGTCCAAAGTCGCTTGCAAGCGTCTGTCCCAATGCTACAATTGGCGAAGCATGTTCAATGAGCTTCGCTCTAACCAACTCTGTGATGTGCGTCAGTTCAATAGGCGTTGCATGGTTCGTATTTTGAGCAAGCAAGGCTTCTGCTATAATGCTTGCGCCCTGCAAACCGAGAGATAGACTTCCCGGCCCTTCGTGATATGCAGAAGGAAAGAAAGGACTTCCCGGCGCAACACAGGCCAGGACTGCAAAACGGAAATTACCAAAACCCTCCGCTGTCTCATTAGCCAGGCGTTTCATTACTCTGGCTGCTGCTAACGCTGCCTCCGAACGCAAACCATGATTCTTTGTCGCAAGCTGCACAGTAGCACTCAGCGCGCTTGTTGGAGCTAGCATATCCGCAATCAGCCCTATACGCTCTAGAGGAAAATCGGGACGAGCAGCATGCACGGTACCTAGCGAACAAAAACTCATAGCAACATCATCAAGCATACGCTGAAGTTCTTGAACATAGTCGATGACGGCGGTTGAGGGCCAATCGGCCAGGTCGTCAAAAATTGGACGGGTCGAGAGTCTTACCGTCTGTACTTCATATCCGGCTTCTGTATAGCGATCGCTGGCGCTCTTTAAAATTGTAGAGGCTCGTTGAATGGCTTCTGGCGTGAGTGGATGTAAATCTGCGAGTCCAAGTGTGATAGTACGAATGGGAGGGGTCGTCATTGGTGATACCTCTTTTCTTCTAACGTGCCTTTGAAAGCATTATACCCCCACTGAACGTTTGAATCTTCTGATGGAATTTGTATTGTTTCCTATCGACTTGACGAAAATCCGTTCGTCCCGTACACTTCCTCCAACACATACAGAAAAACCTTCGAACACCAGGGTTGCAGGAGAGTTCGCATTCGATGGTAACACTTAATGGACATAACCAGGAGCAAACGCAGCACAAATGCTTTCTCTGTTCATTAGACCCACATCCTTGTACGGTAGCAAGCATTGAAGGACGTATCTTATTCGCCTACGAAGCGAAACTTGATGGCGAGATCACACCTTTTATTACAATAGAAAGAGGGAATGACTTCGCCTCCTTCAGCCTTACCCGACATTACCTTAGTCTTGTGAAAGGACTCATCGACCTGGGGAATGGCTTGCGTACACAACAACTCATGCTGCGAGTCTTCCATCTTCCTCTTGCTACAAGCACTACTGATCGCAATGGCCGCACCGTTTATCGTTACAGAGCTAACGACTATACTCTAGCTATCCTGGAACCTGACACCATTCTTAACATTACCGATTTGAATGACGCAGATTACTGCGCTCGACAGTACTTGTTAAATAGGCTCGTCTCTTCACCGCAATCGGCAGCAAT
>DATMNR010000038.1:0-4923 GCA_035568795.1 Ktedonobacteraceae bacterium | reverse complement strand
TTAGGAGTGGTGGCCTGTCTCGACTATACGACACAGGATGTGCTGGCAGAGGCACAGAAGATCGCAGGCAAGAAACTGGATGCCGTCGCGGATTTTGTGGGCGGTGAAACGCTGGCACAGAGTCTTGCAGTCATCCGACCCTATGGCCGAGCCGCATCGAGCGTCGGGGTGAGTGGAGATTTGGACCGGCTACTGGACTTGAACCTCACCTTGCATGGTATTCTGGTGCGCCCTGAGCAAAGGCGGTTAGAGATATTCGACCGGCTGGTGTCTAGCGGGGCTCTTCGTCCGATTATTGACCAGGTCTTGCCCCTCGAAGAGGCTGCACAGGCGCATCGCCAGCTAGAGAGCGGTCACGGACAAGGCAAAATCGTGCTCGCTGTGCGTGAGCAGACGAACAATCAGCCACAGAGATAGGCACGTTCCCAGTTGCATTCTTCTTGCGCGAACTGGGAGCCTCAGATAATGTAACTCCCTCATTATGATGGTATCCATCGTTACGGCTAAAGTCCTAGGGAAAATAGTTCGGATGCCAGTTCCGCTAAAGCGATGTCAGAATCTATACTTGGCTAGAGTAAGGCGGAATACTCTCAAATTTCACCCAAATTGGGAAGTTCGTAACGCTGTTTGTAACGAATTTGTAACGTATGAATGCTACTCTACTATCAAGATAGTTTCTAAAACCAATTTATCGAATGGGTTAAAATTTTGTTTTAACAAAAAGGAGAAAGAATATGTATTATCGCGTAGCAATCCAGACGAATGCGTTGCCTACCTGGCAGTGGAAATCAACGACTATCAGTTCACTCCCTTCCTTGTTGCAGTTTCTTCGACGCTTTCATGATCTTCCGCAAGATCACTTGCGCGTGTTCTCATGTTACTCACGTGAGGAGTTTGGCGAGCAACTCGGGCGAGAGAACAATGGACTTGGTTCTGACTCAGTCACTGCAGCGCAATTCTTGCAAGAGCGGATGCTCGGTTCTCAGCATGGAACATCTACCACTCCGTCCACTGGACAAACATTGAACGGAACCAATGCACACAATAAGACTGCAGTGAGTTCACCAGAGAGCAGAAAAATCGGGCAAGAACATGCAGTAAATAGGGTTGGCTTTTGGAACATAATGGCCCTGGTGGAGGCATAAATCGTCTTCTGTGTGAGGTGGAGGGCACATTCACGATAGGAACCAAAAGCAATCACTTGCCAATTCTTAGAACTGGATATGCACCTGTCGAAGTGTTTAGAGCACTTCGGCAGGTAACCAATAATATTCATCTGATAAAAAAGTCAATACAACCCATATGATGCATTGAATTGGATAATAATGATGAGCCAAACTCTTATACTCGATACTCATGAAACACAAATAGCCAATCCAACATCTATCCAGGTGTATGAAGTAAGTAAAAAGCTGCTTCTGCCATCTAAAGCAAATATGTCCTTGAGAAGCAGCTCTATCCACGCTGCCATCCTTTCTACGCTGCTGCAACGTTTTGCCAGCCGCACTAGTTTCGTTTTGCTAGGTTTCTATCTGGGCGAGCACTTCACCTCAGCGACCGTAGTTGCCCTTGTGCTCGAAGCATTCTATATCACCGAACTAGTCCTGGCTCCCATCGTGGGCAGTCTCTCTGATCGTCTGGGTCGCAAGCCTTTCCTGCTCTCTGCTCCACTCGTGGGCAGTGTTGCAGCTCTTTGTCTCGCCGGTGCCACTCTGCTCTTTCCTCATCCACATGCCAGTCCATTTGACGCCCGATTGGTGGTCCTACTGCTGATAGTCCTGGTTGGGCGCTTACTTGAGGGGGCTGCAACCGCGCTCAATGCACCATCAAGCCTGGGCTATATCACTGAGGTTACCAGTGGTTCTGACAAGCTGCGAGCACGAGTGATGACCGCTTTTGAAGTCGCTACCGTGAGCGGTCTGGCACTGGCGATTCCCTTTGGTGGGAAAGTCAGCAGCCTGCTGGGAACCTGGGGCTTTTTCGTTGTGATTGCACTGCACGTGTTCAACGGTATACTGATCGCATTCTTCTTGAAGGAGAGCGTACAGCACACAACGCAGGTCAACACGCGTCATTCGCTGACCGAAAGTCTCTCTTTGCTGCGTCACAAACGCATCTTTACCTTTCTGCCAGCCTGGCTCTCCGTCAATGCCCTGGTAGGTGCCTGGATGACCCTGATCATCATTATGCTAACCTATCCCGAGCCGGCAGCGAGTCTACGCCATCCGGGGCAGTTGCTCTACGGTGGCTTCAGCAAAGAGTTTGCAACGTTGTTGATCGGTGGTTTTGGCCTGCTGTTCCTGGCAGGAATGGGGATGTGGATGCTGGTCTTGCCACGTTTGCGTCGCACAACAGTGATGTTCATCGGCCTTGGTGGGTTGAGTGTGAGCATTTTCGGCTTGACGCTGATCAACGCCCTGGCCCAGAACCCGGCTTATGTCTCTGATAGTTCAAAGCCATTGCTCCTGCTGCTGCTCCCTCTGGTGGTACTAGGGGTGTTCCTGTTAAGTGGCTTTACCCCTGCTTCACTGACCCATATGGCAGCGATTTCGGAACTTCTTCCGGGCAAACGAGGCGCCGTGATGGGCCTGTACTCGGTCGTCATGGGAGTCGGACAATTAATAGGGGCCTCTCTAGGTGGAATATGCGTAGATCTCGGGGGCTTTAACGGGTTGATGTGCTTCTCAGTGGCACTGGGCCTCATCTCACTGGGCAGTGTGCTCTACATACGCGTACATGGTCATGACTTGATCAAGAGCCAACCTAGATACAGGTGGTCTTCCACGGGTCAAACGCCATCTTATACTTTCTCTGAAAAAGCTACTCACTGCGTTACACGGACAGGAGCCTGAGCATGAGGATTAGTTCTCAACTTCTTCTCTTCACTATAAAAACTACCGCGCAAAATGTGCAGTAGTTGCTCAGTAGTTTATTGAAGAGGTTATATTCTTTTAAGGAAGTTCATCTCTACGCCTAAAGTCCTAGGGAAAATAGTTCGGATGCCAGTTCTGTCTGACGGCTTCAGAGTCTATACTTCTTGTAAGCAAGGAAAAAGATCCCGTGGTGAGTCCACCCGATGTATGCTACTACATGCTCGATACCGCACGGGAGACTACAATTGCTCTTGTAAGCATTGTACCATACCTGCCTGTCCCAGCGATTGGGAGCCATGCAGGAAAACATAGATGAGGAAAACATGATCAAACTGTTGCTCGTAGATGACCAATCGATAGTCAGGCAAGGCCTACGCATGCGACTACTGATGGAGCCTGATATCGTAGTGATTGGAGAGGCTAGCAGCGGTGAACAAGCACTTGAGTTAGTACATGTATTATCTCCAGATATTGTACTGATGGATGTAGAAATGCCAGGAATGGATGGTATCACCGCAACAGCAGCCTTACGCGACAACACTTCACAGAGTGCAGTTGTAATGATGAGCATTCATGACGATGCTCATACGCGAACGCGGGCGCAGGCCGCCGGAGCAGCAGCGTTCGTAGAGAAGTCTGGTACGTTAGAAGTTCTTTTAGCAACAATCCGTCAAATAGTTGAATTCACGGGTAAGGCCTGAAGATCCTTATCGACAACAAAGTCAAGGAAGGAGCAAAATGATGCACTTTGTCAACACGACCATCAATTTGCAACAAGTAAATATCACCTCGAATAGTATCGAACACGGGAGCTTCTCAGCTTTATCACATCAGTTATTGTTAGATATTCGAACGCGATACGACGCTGAGTCAACTGGCTCGATTACGTTGAATTGCAGTGGACTTGAGTCCATAAACAGTCATGGAATCAATCTGCTCATCATGCTTCTTATCTACTCCCGACGCCAACACAAACGCCTGCTCTTCTTTGGGCTAAGCGAACATAATCGATACATCTTACAGATCACACGCTTAAACCAGTTTATCGACATCGCTGATACAACAACCCGGGCTGTGTCAGTTGTTCACACGACTTGAATAAATAACAATATTCTCTCAGGAGGAAATAGACCATGACTACTCCATCTCACGATAAACAGCCTCGCGATGAAGCCTATTGGGCAAGGACATCTACATTGAAGATAAACAGAGTGCCAACAGGAGCCTTGAATCTCAACGTCGAAGGACGCCAGTTGCTCAGCCCATTACAGGGATTTGGTCAGTTGTGGCAGAAAAATTTCCGCATCCATCTTAAAGGATCCTCTGTTAAACCAACTGAAGTCATTCAAATGTGGAAAGAAAACTTCCCTAAATTCTGGCCGAAGTGGGACCACTATTATCTGCCACTAGGGGGCATTGCGCCTGGGGAAGTGGGACTCATCAATATGCTCATTCCCGGAAATATACCGGTAGGTCTACCCCTCTCCACAGGTGTAAAGATCATCTACTCTGACGATGAGTCATTCACCTTTATGACTCCTCAAGGACTCATGTTCGCGGGTTGGATCACCTTTAGCGCCTATGGAGAGGATGATGGATCTACCATTGCCCAGATTCGGATGCTGATACGTGCTAACGATCCCGCTTATGAAATTGGTTTCCGCCTGGGAGCCACGCGCTCCGAGAATTGGTTGTGGCAACATGTACTAACAGAACTTGCAGCAACCTATGGTGTGACAGAACCCGTACAGACTGAGTTAGTCTGCATCGATCCCAGAGTCCAGTGGTCGCAGTTCTGGAATATCTGGCAGAATGCGGCCATCCGCACATTTCTGTACAAAATGTTGGCACCAGTACGCTGGACGATCAAGCGCATCTTACATTGAGTTTATGTAAGCATTGTAATCAGTAGATACGCTTCTGACGCAGAGACTCACAAAAGGAGCAAAATAGATGTCTGAAACCATGGCACAAACAGATGAGACGAGTACAAAAGCTATATCAATGTCGTCCCAACTCAAGTCACCACCACGTCTACGCAGTCATGCCC
>DATMNR010000037.1:0-6336 GCA_035568795.1 Ktedonobacteraceae bacterium | reverse complement strand
CCTTTCATTGGCGAAGATTTTAGTTCCGGTCATCCTTGTAATGATGTTCACCTCCGGTATAAGTTCAAGCCTTAGAGCATGGACACCAGCCTATTTGCATGTAGCTTATGCGCAAACCCCTGCAATAGCAGCCGCGCTCAGCAGCATTACCTGGATAATCTCAGCAGCCAGTCGACTAGGGGCAGCTTTCTTGATATTGCGTATTGGTTCATGGCGTCTGGTCATGCTTGGTTTAGCAATCACTCTACTTGGATTGGTTGCATTAATGCTCAGTCAAAACGCTTTGACCGCCACGCTGGCCATCGCTTTCACCAGTATTGGCCTTTCACCAATCTTTGCGACTTGCCTGGCCATTGGGAGCGAAAGAGCCGGGAGATCCTTCGGATCCGTAGCTGGTATCCTGCTTTTCGTTAGCGGCATTAGCACAGTGTTCAGCGGCTGGTTCTTTGGCTTTCTTCTCAATACAACTGGGCCATTATGGCCTGTCATATACTGTTTTATTTTTGTTGTTTTGGGTGGGATATTTGCACTTCGCCTTCGCCCTGTATATTGATGATGCCTATGATCGCTCCACCAGTAACAGACACCCACAGAGCAATTAACAATAATATGACAATCCGCGAATCAGAAAAGAATTGCAGCGTTTGACCGAAGAAACTACTTAACCCCTCAGCAGTGCTACCTTGCAATGGCCCAACAAGTACAAGTGAATACCATATTATGCAGGCGATGAGAGAAAAAAGTGCATTCATCATGCCGAAGAATATTCCCCAGAAAAGACCCAATGGAAGAGTCGTCAAAGCTATGCGCTTGAATAGTAGCGCAAGCAAAAACCCAATCAGAAGTGCTGGACACAAAGTTAGCAAAGGCCTGATATTGAAAACAGGACTTCCAATTAGCAATGTATATTCTATTATCAACATGACGAAAATGAAGATGTTCAGTGTTAGGGCGCACCAAATCCACCTGTTACTACTGCTTCGCCCTTTAGGAGATGATGTGTGAGCTTCATGTAACAGGGTTTTGTTCATCCCAACGTGATCTCGGGTTCCGTATTTGGACGGCGTAGGGATGTCAGGAATCGCAATGGGTTCCGTAGCAGGAGTATTTGCCAGAGATAAACTTGCTGGTTGCAATTCAACCAGGGCTATCTTGTTTGCCTGTACATTGTCAGGTAGAGGGCGAAATCGAGTATCCGGACTAAGAACAGAGATGGATTGCTTGTCCAGTTGTTGTGTGATTTCCTGCGAGGCCTTCAGCAAATCCAATGCGAAGGCTTGTACCCTGGGATACCGTTCGTGTGGATTTTTTGCCATCGCTTTTTGCAAAACTACATTTACAGCCAGCGGCAGATCAGCACGATATTCATTGAGGGAACTCGGTGTAGTATAGCGATGCGCCTGCTGCCAACCACGCATATTACTACCCTCGTTCTTTCTTAATGGATAATTACCAGTGAGTAAAAAGAAACATGTAATAGCGAGTGCATATTGGTCGGAATATCGTCCTGGGTGCATGTCCCAGACCTCTGGGGCCATAAACGCAGGTGAGCCAGCCAGACCGGTACTCAGATGCGATGCCTCAGCATCAATCAAAGATGACACACTGAAATCAGAAAGTAAGACATGCGAGCCAATTTGCAATATATTGGCGGGTTTGACATCACGGTGTAGAACATTACGAGAATGAGCATAGTCGAGGGCTTCTGCAACATCCTTCGCCAGGTTGACGACGTGTTCAAGGGACCAGGGACGGTTCCCTTGTCGTTCAAAGGACTCGGCCAATGAACCTTGCTCGGCAAATTGTACGACCAGATAGGGTACATAGTTTGCTGTAAACATCGTTCCTTCGTGGATCACCCCATAGGAAAAGATAGGCAATATATATGGATGTGATAAGGAAGCAAGTAACTTTGCTTCACTGCGAAAACCATCCACATACTCTTCATGACACGAGCGGTGAAGTATCTTTATCACCACTTTACGCCCATGAAGCGAATTCTGTTCTGCGAGGTACACATCGCTCGTACTGCCCTTACCGATATACGAGACAACCCGATAGTCGCCGATCTGCGCCCCTGCTAACAAACTACTGCATGTAGTACACCGGATATTACCAGGTTTATTGAGATGTTGATTGATGCAGCAAAATAACATTGCTTATGCTCCAACGTATACATTGTTCTGTTGCATATACAAAGCCAGTAAAACCAAACAGAAAATTCTTTGGATAACATTCCCTTAACAATCTATACGCGAGGATAGCCAAATTTTAGCGGGGGAGAAAGCAAATGAGGACCCCTTCAGGAGGTACCCTCGTTTGTATTTCATGAGGCTAGACGGAATCGCAGATCCTATGCAATCTGCAACCCGGTTTGATTACTCGTAACGCAAGACCTCTAGAGGACGCACACGCACGGCTCCAAATGCTACGATAGCCGCAGTGACCATCGCCAGGAGAGCAGCACCCGCAATCAATGAAAGCACAATGATCGCATTCACGTCAAAACTGGTTTTGAAAACAAATTTTCCTAACAAACTCATCGCAAATGTGACGAGTAACATCGCCAGGAGTGCTCCAACAGCACCAATGATGCCATTCTCGATAAGTACCTCACTCAGCACTGTTCTACTGGTATAACCAACTGATTTGAGAATGCCAAGTTCTCTACGACGTTCAAGCATCGCCAGTGCCACGGCGTTGGCAATGATGATAACCCCTGCCAGCAAGGATAATCCAGCAATAGTGGTAAGGGTCAACAACATGTAATTGAGGTACTGGTCGATGAAATCGCCAATGTTGGCAAGGTTAAACACAAAGGCACTAGGAGCTGCCTGAGCAATAGCGTGCAACGCTTTTCCAATATGATTGGTATCAATTTTCATGTAGAAAATGGTTTGTTCAAAACCTGTCGGACCGAGCGCCCTCACCGTATCTGTAGTAGACAAAATTGGCTCAATATTGCCGCCAAATCCTGTTGAGCGATAAACACCAACTATCGTTACAGTCTCTGAGGCCTTCTTATCAACACTCAGGAGTGTAATAGTACTACCAACGCCTAATTGCCCTTTGAGTGGAGCGAGATGCACAAGTTGCCATTCAACCAGCACATTATGAGTTCCAGCATCACTTGCATTCAGATTTCGCCCATCGGTAATGGTCACAGGACTCGTATCGGGTATCTGGCCATTTGCTACGTTATAGCCTTCAACACCGCTTAAAGATGCGACGACTCCCTCACGCCCTAAACTTGTAAATGAATATCCCGATGGGACATTTTTAAGTACCTCTGCTATGGGTTGATCATTGATTGCTTCAGGTGAAGTCGAGGCAATTGTATTCTGTGTATGCTTGGTAAGGCCAGGAATGGTTCCTAGTTGGGATTGCAAAGCATTCGCATCAGTATTGCCCGCAATTGTAATCACATTATAGTTTAAACTAGTGGCCAGGGAATTGTTGATCTTATCACGCAAATCTTGCCCCAGTACTAGAATCAAGCCAATGGTAAAGATGCCGACAAACAGCGCCAGTAATGTTGTTGTTGTACGCGCACGCTGGCGGCCAACGTTACGCAGCGCTATTTTCGTATTTGACTTCCAGGTGCGAGGTAACAAAACAACAACAAACCCTAAAACAGTAAGGCCGAGCAGCAGATACCCAAAGGTTGGTAAGACCTGGGCTATCAATACTGCAAGAACAACACTAACAACTAGCAAGGCCAGAAATTTGATATTGAAACGCTCTGGTACTGGCAATATACTCACCATGAGAACTACTAATCCAAAGAAAATGCTTAACAGCCCGAGGAAAATGAACGTTCCGTAGACCGCGCTGATGCCCAATACAACATCGTTGAGGACAACAATCGCTAACAAACAAAACAGCACAGAAAGAATAATCAGCAGGCCAATCGTCAGTAAGATGCTACCGACACGATTGCCTTCCGGTAATTCTCGGATGACGTTTAACGGACGAATATTCCCCGCCTGTACGATTGGCATCAATCCAAAGATCAATGCTGTGACTAGCCCGATCAAAACACCACCTGCTATCGTAACCGGGTCCAAAATGAAGGGGATGTTGATGTTGAACGTCTGCTGCACCAGATTTCTTACCAGGAAACTCACAACAGTCGCAGCCAACGCACCAATGGCTCCACCAACAAGTCCTAACAGGCCTGCTTCTAAGCCAAAGAGCAAGTAGAGATCCAGGCGGCGATAACCACTTGTCTTGAGCATAGCTATCTCGATCTTGCGCCTTGAAAGCAATACTTGCATCGTATTCACAATTCCCACGCCACCGATGAGCAAAGCCAGCAAACCAGCAATTTCCAGAAATTTTTTGATGAAATCAACAAGGCTTTGTTGCGATTTCAAGGCATCAGCAGCAGTTTGTGTATTCGCAAGCGGGTACTGCGCATTGATCGCTTTCACGGCCTGATCAGTATGCGCCTGATTAACCGTCGTTACATAGACCGTATCATAGTAGACGGGAGCATCAGGAGATGCAGCTTTATAAAATTCGTTGGAAACGAGCATTACTCCACTGGACTGAGCCAAAGCACCTGAGTCCGTAGTGATTCCCACTATCTTTACATCCATGGCGCGTTCGTTTCCGCCTGTTTGTGAGCCTATGTGAACGGTTAGTGTATCCCCTACTTTCTTACCGTATTGATCTGCAAAGACTTTGTCTACAATCACTCCATTACCAGAAAGCAGACTTGAGATGCTACCATTGTTGGGATTAATGAAGGTTGGGGGCGTCACAATTGGAAAACTGCTCGGGTCAACCGATTGCACAGTAAAATTGTTGGTTATTGAAGTTGTATTACTGGTAGATCCATTAGCGCTGGTCACAGCAGTATAGTTTGTAATGGTTCCATTATTTTTGAGCTGACTGAAGAAGCTGAGATCATCGGGTGTGAATGGCCTGGTTTGGGAAGTAACGGCAACATCGCCACCATTTGCATCGCGCACATTACTTGTAAGTGCATTGTTCACCATTAACCCTACAAGTTGCAGAGCTACAATCGCCATTACTCCTACAGCCACGCAAAACACAGCTAACACCGTGCGCTGACCGCCACGTAGCAACGAGCGCGTTGTGTAATTGAAATACAACGAGGTTTTCATTGCCTGACGCCCCCAACTGCATTCTCAATAGAAGCAATTTTCCCATCCAGGAGGTGGATTGTTCGATCGGCATGCGAAGCCACGTTTTGATCATGCGTGGCGATGATGAACGTTTTACCTGTCTGGGCTCGCAAGAAGGCTATCAGTTTTAGCACGTTCTCGCTGTTTGTTGCATCAAGATTACCTGTCGGTTCATCGGCCAGAACAAAGGCAGGATCGGTCGCAAGAGCACGCGCAATAGCGACACGCTGCTGCTCACCACCAGAGAGTTGATTGGGTCTGTGATTGAGACGATGCGTGAGACCTACAAGAGCGAGCAGCTCCTTAGAGCGCTCCGATGGTGAGCCTTTATGCTTACCTACATAGAGTGGAACCTCGACGTTCTCCTGAGCTGTCAAGGTAGGGATGAGGTTAAAGGCCTGGAAAACCATGCCGATTTTGTTGTTGCGCACTGAAGCCAGTTTACCTTCGCTCATTGTAGTGATATCAATTCCATCGATAAAAACCTGCCCGCTCGTAGGATTGTCCAAACCTGCGATGATGCCCAGAAGCGTGCTTTTCCCCGAGCCTGATGGCCCCATGATGGAGACGAATTCTCCGCTCATAATCTGAAAGCTAATACCTTTTAAAATTTCGATGCGTTCACGCCCCAAAGGCAGACTTTTCGTAATATCGCGCACATCCATAACTATGTTCATATTTGGATTTTGTTGTGCTGTATTTTCCACAGTTGTATTTTCTTGCACTGGTTCTATCGCTCCTTACAAACAAAAAAAAGACATAAACATGAAAACTATAAACTGGTTCTGTTTTTGAGAAATTCGAAGAAGAGCCTCGACATTAGTTATCTCTATTGTAGCAGCTTGATGTTAAAAGTTCACTACACCATTTTTTGAGGCAATTTTCTTTGTATTACCTGTGAGAATATCTCTTCTCCCGTTACGTATTACTACGATGAAAGTTGCAGTACCCTCTATGAATAGATAGAACGAAAGTCATTCTTTGAAAATAAATTGGGATATGCAAGGACAAACAACTATGCTATACTGCACAGGAATTACAGGTATCATTGTGTATGCACCGCGTCTTTTTCAACATGTGTGCTAAAGTTTATACGATAGATATACATAAGGGGATAGAAATTACATGCGCCGAGGAACTCTGGCACTCCTCCTATTCATTATTTTGTTAGGAGCTTGTGCAC
>DATMNR010000036.1:0-5504 GCA_035568795.1 Ktedonobacteraceae bacterium | reverse complement strand
CGCCTGAACCTGTGATTGATTGTTCACGACGCCTGTTATATGCCACTTACTGCCCTGGTGCTGTACTCCTGTCACACGCACATTTCGAGTCAACAAAGCGATACTGGTTGTCTCCTCAGGCGGACCCGCAAACACATTTTTTGTAATCGCACCCGTGCTGTTGTTGAGATTTACTTGCCCGTCAATAACGTAGGATGCGTAGCCTGGCATTGGTTTTGCCGGTAAACCTGTGATAGCTTTGAACTTGAGTGTATTCCCTTGCCCATTTCCTGCTAATTGGCGTACGGTAAGGGCGGCACCACCTCCAAGCATGACAACGCCAGCGCCTACGAACAAGAGGAATTGACGACGACTGAGTGAGTTCATTTTTTACCTCCTATGTGGTTGTCCAAGATAGGGAAATGCAGTAAGGTAGTCGGTATGTGGACCTACCATATCGGTCGTGACTTTGCCTCCAGTCACCAGATTGAGTACGATATCAACTACATCATCAGTAAGCTTGCGCCCATTGAAGAAGCCCTGCTCGTTAGAGACATCGTATGGCAATATGTCTGGCAAGAAGGTCAGCGCTATCTCCTGTGCTTTACTGGCAGAGTGACCCAACGATTCGAGCAAAGCCACGAACGAGTCCAGGAACAACGCTTTCTGTTTATCTGGCTCGGTGCGGTTGAACAGGTCTTTCTCCTGACTCTTGTTAAACAGAATGTTCACCAGAGGCAGACCCAGGCGAGCAACCTGCAACCACTCTGTGTGGTGAGACCAGAGAACGCGAGACCAGATGCCAATTTACGACTGCTCTCCAAGGGCAGTGTTAGGGACCTCCAGGACAATTCCGAATACTTCCTTGTCAGTAAAGTAGTCATTGCCTGTAAACCTGGAGTTGTTACAGAAGCCCATCAGGTCAAAAAAGAACGGATCACTGCGAATACCAGCAAAGAATGTATACGTGCCAGCCTCTGTTACCTTTCCGCGTTCATCAAAAGAAACAGGAGCGTTTGCGATAATGATTTCACCACTGTCGCCATCACTCGCTGCCTGTGCGCCTGTTGCCCGGCGAACGGTAGCTGCTTGTTTCCCATTCTCGAAGTCAGAAAACGTTACGCGAAAAGCGATATCTGCTACCGCATCTCCATTCGTGTCGATCCTGAATTCATAGAGGGCCGTTGGATCGAATGCATCAGCAAGTTTAGGAGGCATCGGATTGACATTCATAATCAAGATCGATTTGTGTTCATCCCCAGGTTTTCGGAAGACGTAAAGATCAGTTATATTCAGATTAGTATGCCAGTTGTTGGTAGTAGAAGTATCAAGTTGCGTAAGTTCATCGAAGGCTAACAGACCTCCCATCTGCAGGTCTGTGAGAGTTGGTACGCCGGAAAAGGCTGTAAGACTGCTGATAGCAGGGGCTTCACGATGGCTCGACATTAAATTCCTCCTCATCATAGAGCTATTTGAAACAGTATTTTCTCTTCACTACGTACATCTGGTTTTATTAGATCATTTTCCTAATCCTCGCTTATTGTGCGAAGCTGATGTGTTATACTTGAGTCGTTGATATTCCACACAGAATGTCTACACACTCCTCTAAAGGAGGCATCATGGCTGCCACATCAACTACACAAACAGCAAAGAATGAGAAGCTAGTTGCAGGCTGGCTCACACAGGATGAATTCAGTGTATTAGAAGCAGTGTGTGAAACACTGCTACCCTCACTAGAACCTCCTGAAGGAAGTTCCAGTTCAGTTGCTGCCTATTATCATCGATCCGCTCGCGATTTGAACGTTGCGCAACGTGTAGCTGAGACGCTCTCATTCGAGCATGAACAGGCGAAGGCCGACTTTCGTAAGTTGGTAAACCTATTATCCAGCCCTGCGGCAGGGCTGATGCTAGCAGGCGTTCCTCGTCCGTTCAAAACGCTCTCTCAGGAGAAACGAGAAAAATACCTGATAGCCATGGCAAACAACTCTATAGGACAACTGCGGCAAGGCTACCAGTCAATCAAACGCCTGTCGGGCTTTGTCTTCTTTGCAGCTCCGGACGCAACGGGAGTGAATCCAAACTGGGAGGCGCTTGACTACCATGCACCTGCTCCCCCTCCAGTCAATGTGCTCCAGCCAATTAAGCCGCTCAAGATTTCAGAAGATACCATCCTGGAAGCGGATGCTGTCATTATTGGTTCTGGGGCTGGTGGTGGAGTTGTTGCGGGTGAACTTGCGCTGGCGGGTAAAAATGTGATTGTGTTGGAGAAAGGTGGCTATAATAACGAGGCAAACTTCACATTGCAGGAAGCGCAAGCTACGCCTGAACTCTACTTAAAACGCGGCACACTCACTACCAAAGACCTTGGCGTGATTGTCCTGGCAGGTAGCACTCTTGGTGGTGGCACTGTTGTTAATTGGATGACCTCATTCCGCACCCCCAGGGAAATACTCGAAGAATGGGCGCATACTTCTGGTCTGAGTGATCTCACCGAGATGGCGCTCCTGGCAAGTTTCGAGGCGGTTGAACAGCGCATCAGCGTGGGTACCGTTAGCTCGCATAATAAGCAGAATCAATTGCTGGTTGATGGATGCAACGCGCTTGGCTTTCAAGCCAATGTACTGCGCAACAACGCGCTTGGCTGCGAGCAGCGCTGTGGCTTTTGTGGCTTTGGTTGCCGTTATGGGTGCAAACAATCCACTATGAAGACCTACTTACAGGATGCTTATGACCATGGTGCGCGCATCATAGTGCGTTGTACCGCAGAAAAGGTGCTCATCGAAAATGGGAAAGCGGTCGGCGTTAAATCCACTGCAATCGATACTGAAACTGGCGAGGCCCATAGCGTGACTGTCCGCGCCAAAGCGGTTATCGTAGCAGCGGGAGCAGTTCATTCTCCGGCTGTTTTGTTGCGTTCAGGCATAGAAAACCCGCACATTGGACGACACCTGCACCTGCATCCTACCACTACAGTCGCGGGTGTCTATCCAGATAAGGTTTATAGCTGGCAAGGCGTAATGCAGTCAGCGTATTCGAACGAGTTTGCCTATCTTGATGGCAACTACGGCTACAAACTGGAGGTTCCGCCAGCGCATCCAGGGCTTATTGGAACGGCTACTCCCTGGTATTCACCCCGTGAATACCGGCAGCAGATGCTCCAAACTGCCAACGTCGCGACATTTATCGTATTGACACGCGACAAAGGCGAAGGGGCTGTTACAATCGATCGTGATGGCGAACCCGTTCTGGATTATGTTGTCTCTGTTTATGATCGCAAACACCTTATGCACGGACTAAGCCAGGCTGCTCGCGCGCATTTTGCTATTGGCGCTCAGTCGATCAATACCTTGCACAACAAACGCACGCGCATCGATCGGCCAGAGGGAGTAGTAGTCAGCGAGCAGCAGTTCCGCGAGTATGCTCGCCAGGTTGAACGCCACGGCATGGGCCCTAACCGTGTCATGATGTTCACTGCCCATCAAATGGGAACCTGTCGTATGGGTGCAGACCCCAAAAACGCTGTCGTTGATGGCAATCACGAGGTGTACGGTGTCAAAGGTCTATATGTCTGTGATGGTAGCGTTTTTCCGGGGGCGTCGGGTGTGAATCCTATGCTTTCAATTATGGGGTTAGCGCACAGGGCAAGCCAGTATATTAAGTCGACCATGTAAATGCAATGACTGTGACACTCTATTGCCAATCAGGTTATGAAGAAAACAACTTTTGAGAAGTATGAAACATCATTGGTAACGCATTGCGTTCGCGCGCAAATGCGTTGCATAATAGAGTGTCATTTAATATGGGGCCAGTTGTGAGGGCGGTAGTCCATGAAATAAGAAGACCAGCGGAGATTATTTTGACAGAAGAAAAAGGAACAAAAGAACAGCCCTGGGTTCTAAAAACTCCACCGGGGACATCAGAATACACAATGTATAAGGATGAAACACACAATCCACCAATTCTGGTATGCACTGTCGGGAAAACTGTCTTGTTCTATGATCTTCGTTGCGTCAATGACTTGCATGAAATGCTCAAAAAGCATGGTGATTGGATGGAACTTGGCAGTGCAGATGAACAGAAGCCAGCAAAGGAAGGAACTATTGAAGCATGGGGACGTTCACTCGATAATCCCATCGGAGGATGGTATGGTTTGAAGAAGGGGCTGAGAGGACGTTTTGGCATGTATCTTCCTCCTCTTATGGAAGAATTAGGACTTGCTGAAGTAGAGCATAACCCAAAGAACAACAGGATGCGCGCTAAGTAATCCGCCGTTTGTGAAACTCAATCGCCCACAACAGAAATTTCGCTCTATTCGAACAGAAGGTATATGAAATGTGCTCTACTTTCTTACATCGAATGGTAGAATCCATAGCAGAATGCGAGGGATAGCATGAAAAAATTTGAAGATCAAATCGATGGTGGCATAAGGATTAGCGATGACGAGCTACAGATGCACCTGAATCCCAATGAAGCCTTTGCATTGTGGCAATGGCTGTCAGCTCGTAAAGATGCCTTTCAGTCACATGCTAATGAAAATCAGCTAGAGCTAAAAATTCATCTTTACCAGGAAGATCTGAGCCATTTAGATGAATTGAAAGCTGTTATTCCCGACCTGCAGGAACGAGAGCCTGTAGCCAAAATACTTGACGCGCGGTTAGAGACAATTTCTGAGCAAGCATTGCAATTGCTTAAAGAATACGAGATTGAATATCACATTCATCCTTTACTTGAAGATGACGATGTGTATGCTCAGGGATAGTGAAAGGCAGAAAGTGAGACGTTTTCTTTCTACATCAAATCCTCCTTTCTCAACTTCAACCCGTCTTGAATTTCATAGGTTACCTCGCGCTGTGATCGGGAGAGTTCCAAAGTAGTGATGATAACCCCTACTAACAGTCCACCGGTGCCGGTTAGAAAAATAAGGAGAGCAGTAGTTGCGATGAGCGAAGAGTTAGTGAGGGAAGCCAGTGCAATAATAAACATGCTTGTAACAAATAAAGCAATAGATGCATTCTCAGCTAGCACGGCATTGCGTAGTAGTTTATGCCTTTGAAGCAGATGAGGAAGTTGAATTTCAATCTCCTGGATGCGGTGCTTGCTAAAACTGTCTGAAGGCACACCATTGCTAGTTGTATGTCCCAACCCCTGTAAGAGTTCTAGACGCTCATGATGCATCGCACGCATCCGAGCGCTCACGGACTCGTATCGAGTGATGATTCCATTCAAAAAGATTGCACAACTGCTAATCATCACCGCAGGAGCCAGGATGAGGCTAATCGTGCGGATGATCGAATCTTTTGTCATAAGCCAAAACGCTTGCAGAGGCGAAACCCCTGCATCCCTATTCGTGAATGGATATCAGTAAATAGGAGATCAAAGGCTAGCCTCTGCATGAAAAACATTCGTCAGAATTCAGGGTAAATCATGACTACTAGCGGCGGCGCTCACGGCGACGTACCCCTGCAACCGACATAGGCGACAAAGGCCTGCCGATTGGGTCGATGAACAATGAGCACGGCCCTGCT
>DATMNR010000035.1:0-4318 GCA_035568795.1 Ktedonobacteraceae bacterium | reverse complement strand
CCAGGGTACATTATGTGCCCAAATGGTAGAGTTATTGCGATCCTGTGCGTAAGCATTCAATGTATCCCACTGGTAGCCAGAATCCGTAGTAGGGGCTCCGTACCACTTGTATGAAACACCAGCCGACTGCATCTCGTCTGCGAGCGTCGTATCCCCATTGAAACACGGGTAGACATTCGCTCCGTTATAGAGTTGGACACGAATATTTGATGGCGCATCGCATCCCCATTTGTGCCCGGTAGAAGGATTGTTAATAACCGAAGTCGAAATCGACGTTGATCCGGCGTTGGCGCTTGTCTCGAAGAGGTGATTAGCGAACGACGCGCTCAACTCCGAGGAGAACATGGCATCGCCAAGCAAGAAGTGTTGGGCCAGTGCCCAGTAATTGGGAAGCAGCGATTGTTGTGCCTCTGCGTAACATACATACGGACTGGGGGTACAGTGATGTGTGACGTCGGCAGCAGCAAAATTGTCCATTGCCCCTTTGTCTAAGGCAGTATGCGAGCAATTCCAACCATGACAAAATTGTCCTGCTGATCAACGGCAGCATTCAACGCAATCGTCTTGATGACCCCGTTAATCTTGACTTTGCCTGTTGTCGTGCCATTTGCTCCTGGAAACAGGCCGAAATAGTTGTCGAACGTATGATTTTCTTTGGTCATAAATACGATATGCTGGATACGTGGCTGCGCGTGTGCAGATTTATAGGAGCTGGATGTGAAGTAAAGAAAAGTTGCACTAATAATGAGGAACACCAAAACAACAACCAAATAGCGTGCATGGAATAGCTTGAGCTTCCAAACCCAATTCATAGATCCTTCTCCTTTTTATGTATTAAAACATAGGGATGATGAGATCTTCTCTGTCAAAAGAGCTTATAGTGATGCATGAATTGGCCTGGTTAAGATTCGGTTGAGAAACGGTTGAGTTCTTGCCATAGAAGGACGCTTATTTGTTCCATAATTTGAATCAGTAGATGATGAAAAGAAAGCGTCCTCTTGTTCTTAACTGAAGAAGTTACTTCATAAATCGCGTCGTTGGAAGCGAATGGCACCAATAATGGGCAGCACGATACAGTACAGGATGGCCCAGATAAAGAGAGCCGTGGAAATAGGCTGGATAGAGGTAAAGGGCGTATCTAAATCCCTTAATATACCTCGTTGCTGGAGGATACTATATAGGAAAGAAGGTATCAGGAAATATGAAGCCCCGTGCCACAGTGCATCGGTCGGTATGACAAGGTTGACGATTGTTGTGATGTTCTGCACCGTTGGGCCTGGCGTCGTTATTAATTGTATGAAGCTCGCGAGTGGCGCACCGATAAAGAGCATAATCACAATAGCACCGTTGACCAGGGTAGGAAACAGCGTGCTACCCAGGGTTGTAAGAGCTAGCAATACAAGCGTGCTGATTTCAAGCATCCCCAGTGCAGAAAGAGCGTTGTCCGGAAAGTATCCTGTCCTCCAGAAAATAAGTCCCAGGAAGGTAAAAAAGAGCATGGCTGTGTAGGTGCATAGAATCAGTGCGTAGCCCAACCACTTGCCGAAGATTATTTCTGCCCTGTGCAATGGCTTCGACACAATCACTGAAAAAGTACCAGCTTCGATCTCCCCCGAGGTCATGTTGATGCTCAAAACGATAGCTAATGCTCCACTAAGCAAGTAGGCTGCCCATACCGATAAAATACTAATGATCAGATCAAATTCGAGCAGAAATAGCTGTGGATTGCTCTGAGATGGAGCATGCGCAAGTTGATTTGAATAGGCAGCGTTGAGCATGAGGGCGAAAACTGCCAGTAATAATATATCGAGTAATAGCATCGCCAGTAATAACCAGCGATGGAAAGCTTCTTGAAGAGTGAAGCGTGTTATTAACAATAATCCCATAATATGCTCCTCCGTGGGTGCTAGTTCTCTTGATGTAAGGCATCGATCGTTTGGAAAAAGATTTGTTCTAGCGAGAGATGTCGTGGCGCCAATGTATAGAGACGCGCTCCACAAGCATGTATAATATCTGCTATATCTGATGACTGCTCATCTTGCGCTATCTCGATCAAGAGTGTGTCTGGTTTGTCTTCCTCGTGCTGAATATTGAGGGCAACTGCATCAAGTCGCTTGAGCAATTCCTCGCTTATGTGGTCGACACGCACTTCGAGCACTTTCTTCTTATCGAATAAATCAGCGGGTGCTCCAACTTTTAGAATGCGTCCCTGATTGATGATCGCTACACGATCACAAATAGCTTCTACATCGGCCAGTAGGTGCGAATTGAGAAAGATGCTGGTACCTTCGGCCTTCAGTTCGCGCAGGAGTTCGCGCATATCACGCTGGCCGACAGGATCGAGGCCAGATACCAGTTCGTCTAGAATGACTAATTCTGGTTTATGAATGATGGCCTGTGCCAACCCGATACGTTGCAACATACCTTTAGAGAAGGTGCTCAGTTTCTGGTTCTCTCGTCCGGACAGCCCGACCATCTCTAGCACTTCCGTGATGCGCTTTTCCAGGTAGCTACTTCTCAAACCATAGAGCCGACCATGAAAATCAAGGAACTCGCGTGCCTTGAACCAGCGATGGAAAGAGGGAAATTCAGGTAAATAGCCAACGTGTTTGCGTGATTGAACATGGTTGATTGGTTGGCCCAATACGCGTACTGAGCCTTTAGTGGGTGCGACCAGGCCTGTCAGTATCTTCACGACTGTACTTTTACCCGCGCCGTTTGGGCCTAAAAAGCCGAAAGCCTCACCCCGATAGGTGACAAGGCTGATATCATCTGTTGCGATGATGTGTCCGTAAACTTTACGTAATCCTTCTATCTCAACGGCTGGTAATCGGGAATCAGCGCTTTTAGAAGCTGCTCCCTTTTGTTGCGGTTGAGTAATCCCCGACCGCATATCAAGGATTGAATCGCTACTCATTAATATATACTCATTTCTCTGCCCTTGGTGTTAGTGCGCCCCTTCAACTACTTGCCGCCTGCGGCGGCGAAAAATGGAAAGGGGGTTTTTGGGGGGACCCGCTATTGCATCCCCCAGATGCGCGGCCCCAAACCCCGGCAAAGGACTTCGTCCTCTGCACTCCTATTGAATTGTTACTGATTAGTGTAAAGAGTTTGCCGAGTTTAACAACTGATTCGTGTTTGATATGGTGCCACCTACTGCATAGATAATACCATGTGTTTGCCAGACCACTGCGCTCCCAGCAGGAAACTTTTTCAGTTGTGGAATAGTGGTTGAAATGTTGCTGGTGAGCAACAATCCTTGTGTGCCTTGCACAGTGATGGATTGCGAGTCTATGCCCGAAGGAATGGGTAACGGAACTATACCGCTATTCAGATCGATCTGCCTGAGTTGTGTGACAAGCTGTGGGGGCAGGCCTGGAACCGAAAGTGCTACATCGCGTAACTCTTGCAGTGAAGCGCTACCAGTGGCACGCACAACAGGGCTGGGAAATTCGACTATCATGAATTGGGTTGTTGTCTGATTGCCGTATGCGATCACAACACCAGCAGTAGTCGTGACATCAAATGTCGCACCGTCTAAGTTGGCAGGAATATTCACGTTGCCGTACCCATTTTTCACGAAGAACGCGTGTGCTTTACTTGCACTAAAGGTAAATGTGCCATTGCCTGCACCGATGACACTGAAATCGGGCGGACCGGATATACCTTGAGGCAGAGTTTGTGGTACCAGGAGTGAGAAGTGGACCATTTGCGCTGCCTGAGCTTGTGTCAAGTTATCTTGAGTTTGCAGACTATCAGGTTGGATTTGAAGCGTACCCAGGTCCTGGAAAGTTGGAATAGGTCGCGAGGTCAATGTCTTCACATCTTGCTTTGTCACTGGCACCGGCTGGAATTGCTGTACGCGGAATAACGCAAGAAGTTGATTGGCTAACGCGCCACTGTTAGGCAATAACAGCATTGCAACCAGTACTGCTGCAATGGCTCCCAACAACCAGTTGCGACGAGTTTGATACCATTTTTGCGGCGCAATCTTCCTAGATGGTAAGACCTGGGTTGGCGCTTTCTTAGCCTGTGATTTTGTGTTCGTTAGTTGATAGATAGTGTCTGGTGTCTTCTCTGGCTCTGACACAGTTTCAAGCATCCCCTCAGGTTGTATGTACATGGGGTTCACGTTATTGCTCGGAGAATGTGCTGCTGCTACCACAGATGATTCGTTGTCCCTCAGCGCTGGTATAGTGCTATGTAGAAATTGCTGAGCCAGTGAGATATCGGCAGCCTCTGCGATTGTATGATCTTCTTGCTGGTAAAAATCGTTCACTTCAAAAAGCATATTTTCTAATGTACGATCCTGCTCAGC
>DATMNR010000034.1:0-3235 GCA_035568795.1 Ktedonobacteraceae bacterium | reverse complement strand
TCCCCTTTACATCTATAATGCAGCACATCCGCAAGGTGTTCAAGCGATCCGAGAAGATGTAGCTTTCCTCATGAGCAGTATACTTTCAGACAAGGCTTCTCGCTATCACGAGTTTGGGTCAGGCAACCCCCTAGAGCTTGATCGCCCTGCTGCTGCCAAAACCGGCACGACTAATAGTTTTAAAGATAACTGGACAGTTGGGTACACACCCTATCTCACTGTAGGTGTTTGGGCCGGAAATAGCGACAACAGCGCAATGAATAATGTGATAGGTATTACAGGTGCGGGTCCTATCTGGCACGATGTAATGGAGTATGTTTCTCAGTACTACCACTATCCACCAGATGATTTCATCAAGCCAGAAGATGTACAACCTGGTACAGTTTCCGCGTATACAGGCCTTCTGCCCCATCCGGGTGAGCCTACCGTCACAGATTGGTTTATCGACGGCACAATGCCAACAATTCAAGGGCCATATACTCCTCCACCCAAACGCTGTAAGGGAGATGGTTGCAATCCAAATCCAAATCCACAATGCCCATTCCCGTTCCCATTTTGTGGTACACCAACGCAAGTGCCGCCTACCAATAACGCTCCATTCGCGAATGTAAACACAAATGTGATTAGAAAGTGATCAAGATGATGGATGAAGAGATTAAAGGGGAAGCATATACCGAAGAAACTGCAACAAATCATACAGCAAGCGAGGCGGCACAAACAGAAACTCCATTTCGCCCGCTTACACGCGTTGAGCGGCGCAACTTGTGGTTAAAAGAGTATGGGGATCAGGACTTTGCATTGCAAATGTGGGCACGCCTAGTAGAACTACAAGACCTGGAAATCGAGATGATGCTTCAAATGAATGGCCTTCTCGTATTCGGCATAATGGTCAGTACACGTCGCTATGCGCAATTCTATATCGATCTGAACGAAGAACTGCACCGCGAACGTGAGCCTGAGACGGCTGACGCTCTACGTGAATATTATATGGCACTGGTGCCTCCGCTGGATCAGCCAGAAATTGGGCCCGAAGGTTTGCCTGTTGTCTTTCGTTATCTACATATGAACGATGTCACAATTATGAGCGCTGGGCATAAAATTAAAGTGCCATACTGGCGAGGTAAAATTAGCGAGGTTGATGCCTTCGTTGTTGGAGCTACCGCTGGCGAATAAATGATGCTCGTTGAGCAACATGTATCACTTTTCACGATTAAGAAGCGATAGCCGACACCCCAGACAGTATCGATTTTTTCGCCCATTGGGCCAAGCTTTTTCCGCAATCGCGTTACATGGTTGTCTATTGTACGATCAAAGCCATCATAGTCATCACCCCAGATCTGTTGTAAGAGAACTTCACGTTTGAAGACCCAGCCTGGATGCGAGGCCAGAAGCGACAATAAGTCATATTCTTTAGGGGTTAGGTCAAGCTCTTGCCCATCGAGCCGTGCAGAGCGCTCGTTGAGAAAAATATGCAGGGAATCACGTACAAGAGGTGCAAAAGTACCTGGAGGTAATCCTAACTGCGCTTCACTTTCAGGTATATCCGAGGTCGCTGATAATTGGCTATCCAATTCTACGCGTCGTAAAATTGCTCGTACTCTCGCAAGTACCTAGCGTATGCTAAACGGTTTGCTAATATAGTCATCGGCCCCGACCTCTAACCCTAAAATCTGATCTACCTCCTCAGTGCGAGCAGTAAGCATGACGATAGGGGTAAGGTACTTCTGGCGTAAGCGGCGGCAGACTGCCAGGCCATCCAGACCAGGGAGCATCCAGTCGAGGATAATCAAATGTGGATGATGTTGTTCAACTGCTATCAAGGCTGATTGACCATCGAACACTTGAATGACCGTATACCCTTCTGCTTCGAGATGGGTGCGCAATAAATCACAGAGCGCAACGTCATCTTCGACCACAAGAATGGTTGCCAATGGGTTCTGCTCCTCTCAACGAAAACTCCTGTAGAAAGCATAAACAAGCTAATCTGATGTAGAAACGTCTCAGGTATTTTATCACGTTGGATGAGTTGAGGGTACTGCCTGGGGAGAATGTTATCTTGGGGTAGCGATACGCAGCAGTAAAGTGAAACGACCGATATTGCAATACTCAAAAGGAGCAGTACAACCGTAGACACGAATGAAAAGAGGCCAAGCGGAAATTTCAGCAATAAGTAAGCTAGCGTCTTCCAGGTCATTGAGTTCGTCAACTGTGCTTGTAATTTCTGCCAGTATGTCATCTGTTTTGGAGATGCATAAGACATAGGAGGAATATCTATATGCAGCCATTGTATGGCCATACGGCGCTCAAAGGCTGCTAGTTGTTGCCAGATGGTAATTATCAAAGGAAGCATAAAAACTGCGATCAGGAAAGTTGTGGCTATTCCAAGTACTATTCCGGTAAACAGGAACGCAAAGTATGCCAGGCCGAGTGGGAGCGATACTAGCAGGTAGAGGATGTTCGCATAGGACTGCCTATCCTGAGCAATGTGAAATATCGATGTATTGACCTGCCCAGTGATCTGAGAAGTATTCATCTTACCGCTTTCCAATAATGGCTTTGTTGTGTTCTGTTGCATATGCATAGTATGCCTTATATTTGTACAGAAAATATAGTCAAATTGTCACGAAATTGTCTCATACCTCTCACCACCTCACAATATTCTGGTACAGATTGAAGATATTTTCCATATAGCTGGCAGCCATACTTCATCTATAACATGCAACATAAGTATGTTCGTGATAGAAATCAAAATTTCATTGTTTATCAGGAGGAAAAGTGATGTCAAAATTGTCTCTTGACCAAAACCAGTATATCCAGAAATTTGGTGTTCCACTTATCCAGGTTGAACATCTTTCTCGCGTGATCGAGACACATGCACAAAAAACAACCATTTTGGATGATGTAACGTTCACCGTACCTGCGCAAAGCCTCTTCGCTATTAATGGTCCCTCAGGTAGTGGCAAATCGACCCTCCTCAATATGTTGACGGGAATTGATCGACCCAGCAGCGGTCGCATCGTTTTCGCAGGCGAAGAACTGCGTAAGATGAACGAAAATTTACTGGCACGCTGGCGCGGACAGCATGTCGGCATTGTCTTTCAGTTCTTCCAACTGGTGCCGACATTAACGGCTTTAGAGAATGTGCTTTTAGCGCTGGAACTTGGCGGAGGTGGTGGTCTGAAACGTTGGCAATGGCGCGAACACGCCATGAGTTGCCTGACGATGGCTGCCGTAC
>DATMNR010000033.1:0-3054 GCA_035568795.1 Ktedonobacteraceae bacterium | reverse complement strand
TATAGTATCTCTGTTGGTGTCGGGCTTGGCGTCAATAAACCGATCGTACTTGTAGGTGTCAAGCTCTGCATTGTAGGTGTTACTTTAACAGTCTTTGAAGCAGTTTCCTCAGGCGTCACGGTAAAGGATGTTAATGATCGTCCTTCATCTTTCCCATCCGCTGCATGTGTACCTGTTCCAGGGTTTCGGCCAAAGATAAATGGCAATAATGTGACAGTAGCCAGAAGAGCCACTACAATAATCCCAATAGAAATCTGAAATAATTTCTTTCGCATTATTATGCCTCATTAACAAATAACAATCACAAAGCCAATATTCTACACAGAATAATCGTTGACATAGGAAGCTGCCAGGAGAGAAATGGTTACAATTTGCGCATGCTGGTTATAAATTCTTTACCACGTAAATAATCATCACCTCAAAAACGTCCCCGCCCACACCCCCATCGTCGAGGACGATGAGAAATCGTATATAGTAGGGACTGGGCTTGCCCTTGTCCTGGCGCCCTTGCGCTAAATATCTACCAAATCAGGGTCGTTTCTGTCCGCCTTTCGTGATATGCTAAACCATGCACATAATTCAAAAAACTTTTTGCAAAGGAGTGTTCAATGCAATACGGTTTCATTCTTCCCCACGGCGATATTCACCAGCTTGCCGAGCTGGCACACGAGGCCGAAGAGGCCGGATGGGATGGCGTCTTCTACTGGGACGGAATCTACATCAAAGAGGCTGGACCAATGTATGATCCGTGGATCGTTTTAGCTGCGATGGCACTGCGTACGAAGCGGGTTCGCCTTGGCTTAATCCTCACACCTCCCTCACGCAGGCGTCCTTGGAAACTGGCCCGCGAGACCGTGACGCTGGATCACCTTTCTCATGGTCGGCTCATTCTACCAGTAGGCTTAGGTGCGCTCGAAGATGGAGGCTTTACCAGGGTTGGTGAGATCACAGATCGCAAGCAGCGAGCCGAATTGCTGGATGAAAGTCTCGAAATCCTGACTGGCTTATGGAGCGGAAAGCCTTTCAGCTTTCAGGGGAAACACTATCACGTCGAGGAAATGACCTTTTTGCCTCCTCCCGTGCAGTCGCCCCGCATCCCTATATGGGTCGTCGGAGCGTGGCCCAGCCAGAAATCGATGCGAAGAGTGCTGCGCTATGACGGGCTTCTTCCAGGCAAAATTACTGACGGGGATGCACCCGCGACGATCACTCCAGAGGATATTCGGACGATGAAAGCCTATATTGATCAGAATCGCAGCCTGACCACGCCCTTCGACATTGTGCAGGAAGGGGAGACCCCAGGCGATGACCAGCAACGAGCCAGGGAGATCGTGCTACCCTATTCCGAAGCTGGAGCCACCTGGTGGACTGAGAGTCGCTGGTCCTTCCCTCCTGTCGAGGAACTGCGCCTGCGCATTCAACAGGGACCGCCACGTATTGATTAGCTCTTTATGTCTACCTCTGTGCTTCTTTCTGTTTCTTGTCAACAAAAGAGTGCTATAGTAGTTTGTCAAGCTTCATGTGATCGTGTGAAATGGGACACCCTTTGCGGGTGTCCGGCTCAACAACCGATTGAAACTTGACGGACTATAGGAGACTGATCATTCATGACAAACCTGAACATTGCTTACCAGCGCCTTCACAACCAACTCATCACTCAGCAAACGTTTGAGAAAGCCGACGATGTAGTGAGGTGGTTGTGCGCTGTTCAGGCCCAAGATTTCGCGGCAGCAAAATGGGCGCTTGGTTTGCGAATGCAAAACTCTACTGATGAAATCATTGAGCAAGCCTTCACTGATGGGGCTATTCTGCGCACCCATATATTACGGCCAACCTGGCATTTTGTCTTACCAGCAGATATTCGCTGGATGCTCGCACTTACCGCTCCACGCGTTATCGCAGCGAGTGCCTATTATTACCGCACCCTTGGCCTGGATGAAACCGTTTTTTCACATAGTAACGCCGTCCTTGCAAAAGCATTGCAAGGCGGTAAGCAGCTTACTCGTCCGGAACTCGTATCAGTGCTTCAGCGAGCCGGCATTGTTACGGATGATTTACAACGTTTCACCTATATCATGATGCGTGCTGAATTAGACGGGATTATCTGTAGTGGCGGGAGACGGGGTAAGCAGTTCACTTATGCGCTGCTCGATGAGCGTGCGCCACAAGCCAGGACATTAGATCGTGATCAAGCGCTGGCTGAATTAGCCAGGCGCTACTTTACGAGTCATGGCCCTGCCACCCTGCAAGATTTTGTATGGTGGTCAGGACTGACAGTAGCCGACGCAAGAGTCGGACTCGAAATGGTTGCATCCCAACTTTCGCATGAGGTAATAGACGGCCAGACGTACTGGAGTTCAGCCTCTATGGCAACAAAAGATCTATCTCAGACTATATATTTATTGCCAAACTTTGACGAATATACTGTAGGCTATACCGATCGCAGTGCCATATTCAATATGTCAGATGCGGAAAAGTTTGGCACTCCGGGCAATGTCCTCAATCCTACGATTGTTCTTGATGGCCTGGTTGTGGGCACCTGGAAGCGCACGATTACGAAGAACACCGTCCATCTTACCCCAAAACTCTTTACCACTCTCACCAAAGCCGAGACTCATGCTCTGATTACATCAGCAAACCATTATGGCGCATTTCTCGATATGCCTGTGAATATCGACCTTAACTAGTCATGAGCGTATTGGGCGATACTTGTGATCGCCCAATACGCTCATCAACAACCGTAGGGGTGAGGGAGGTGAAGTGAGGATGGGCGTGCCTTTATGGTCACCCGCGCGGTGGGGTGTGGAGACGCTCAATGATGTCTGACCAATTGGAAGAACATGAGAAATGTACCATTTTTGCTGAGGATAACGAGACCCAGACCAATCATCACAAATGGGAGGATGAACGAGCTTGTGCGTTCGAGCGCCTGAGCGATTACAGGGAGGTGCGAAATCGTATATCCAAGCATACACCACACTCCTACAAGCAAGAGAAAAAGAATCAGATAGATTCCCACCTGGGCAAGTGTGCTATGAGCAAACAAGGGAATAT
>DATMNR010000032.1:0-2571 GCA_035568795.1 Ktedonobacteraceae bacterium | reverse complement strand
TTTACAAGGGCATGGCTGGGATCTGCGGTACCTTCATGCTTAGCCCAATTACTTTTAGTTTCTTGGCAAGCGATTCCTGTGCATAACGAGGTGTTGTCCAGGGGTCTTCGCCATTGGCTAACATGATTTGTACTTGCTCTGGTGCGGGAGATATGCCTTCTAAGGCGATGGGCGTATATTTCTCGACGGCATCATGCACTATCATGGCATTGTTTGCATCCTGCTGAATCATTTCGCGTAAGAACTTCACACCAAAGACAACGTGCCGAGATTCGTCTCGAGCCACTGCGGTAAAGCCTCCACGAAAAGTAGGGAAAAGATCATTCATACGATAGAATTCCAGAATACTACGTTGCCCAGCAAGCGCCATTGTTCCCTCGATAATAACGTGGTAGAGCGTGACACCCTCAACTAGATGTGCCAGGTTGCCCGGTTCCCGCTGGATACGTCCGGCAACCTCGGATAGGGAATCGATCAGGATATACTTCAGATGTGTGTTCATATACTCACGAGCAACGGCCAGAGCGTCTTCCAATTTCTCTTTATCGACGCCCAGTACCTCTTTAAAGAATCGAGCGAAGAAAACTGTGTGACGTGCCTCGTCGACCAGTTGCGTGGTGGCGAAGATGCGCATCTCTTCGTCAGGCATAGCTATTACATAAGGGCCAAAGGTATCGGTCACACATGCCTCACCCTGGAAAAAAGCCGATAGACCATACATGCGCATGTCGCGTTCGTCTTGGGACATTCTTTCCCACTGCTTGCGGTCTCCACTAAAATCTATATCCTGCACCCGCCATTGCTGGCGCTCCCAACGATAATATAGCTCACGATAGGTAGGCAGGTAAACCAATCCATCGTCGATGATCTGCAATACATTGTCGATAGGCGTGTGTTGTAGCTGCTTCAACGTAGCGCTTTCAAGTGGGGTATCAATGGACATGAGATCTCTCCTTGCACTCACTCTAGGCCGTAGGCCAGACGCGCTAGTGGCGTTGAGTGAGTGGATTTCAATGTTTCCTTAACTCTTTCTTATCAATTTTACCCACCGCATTGCGTGGTAAGGCACTTACAAACTCTATTTCGCTTGGCGTTTTGTAATTCGCCAGCGATTCGCGACAATACGCCTGGAGAGTTTCAGCATCGACATCAGCGCGAGTCACAACGAAGGCTTTGACCTCCTCTCCCATGCGTTCCGACGGCATGCCAATCACTGCCGATTCGATCACAGCCGGATGCCTGTTCAAAACCTCTTCAATGTCGCGTGGGTAGATATTAAAACCGCCGCGTATAATCAAATCCTTCTTCCGCTCAACAATATACACGTAGCCATCTTCATCAAAGCGACCCATATCACCTGTATGCAACCAACCATTGCGTAGGGCCGCCTGGGTCTCATCTGGCATATTATAATAGCCTTGCATGATATTAGGCCCGCGTGCAATGATTTCACCTATCTCACCCACTGGCAAGGGATTATCGTTCTCGTCGACGATGTGTATTTCGACACCAGATATAGGCTTTCCGACCGAACCCGGTTTACGAAGCATATCCTGACTATGCCCTGTGAGAACAGCGCTTGCCTCCGATAATCCATACCCCTCAAGTATCGGGCAGCCAAATTTCTGCTCGAAACCCTCCAGAATAGCAAGTGGCAACGGGGCTGAACCACTCCCGCAATAACGTAAGCTACTTGTGTCGAATGTATCAGCATCCGGCGTGTATAACAGGGCTACGAACATGGCAGGCACGCCAGCAAAAGCGTTGACATGGTAGCGCTCAATCGCAGAAAGTACAGCAGTTGTGTCAAAGCGAGGATGCAGTACTGCCACAACGCCATTGAGATAGCCAACATTCGAAGCAACCAGTCCATAGGCATGGGCTAAAGGAAGAATTGCCAGTTGTACTTCATGAACTGATAGTGGTTCTTCTTCAACAGAACCACTACCTTGACTCGAGACTGCATTAGAGACAACGTTGCGGTGAGTCAGTAATACTCCCTTTGGATTACCAGTAGTACCAGAAGTATAAAGAATCACGGCGGGATCATCCGGTGAGAGCGAGACTTCTTCTAAATCTTCCAGGTATTGAGCTGCAAATGCCGCTCCACTCGTTACAACATCTTTGTATGCATGAACAGTATACGTTCGCGACTCATCACGCTCTTCACCTTCAATACTTGTTGAAATAATATGCTTCAGAGTGGGTACATCCGCCAGTGCCTTACGTAACAAAGGCAGGAGAATTGGGCTTGTAATCACCGCTTTTGCAGCCGAGTTCTCAGCAATGTAATGGATCTCTGGTCCTTTCAGCAAAGGGAGTACAGGAATGATGACACCACCAGCACGCGCGATAGCCTGGTAAGAAATGATTACTTCGGGGCAGTTGAGCATCATAACAATGACGCGATCGCCTTTCTCTATACCTGATCTTCTTAGTCCTACCGCCAGTTGAGTCGCTTCCTTCGCAATCTCTACATTCGTATATTCACGCACCTCTTCTGCATCTTCGTAGATAAGCGACTTGAAAGGGCCATATTTCTGGCAGTTGTAAATAGAAAGGTCGTAAAGG
>DATMNR010000031.1:0-9645 GCA_035568795.1 Ktedonobacteraceae bacterium | reverse complement strand
AGATGGGTACTCACAACATCTTTTACCGAGAGAACCACTGGCACAGCATCAGGTGCGCGAGTCAATAGTGATCCAATAGTAGCGGAACCTGCTTCCCCCGTACGCTTGCGACTGAGAATATGTCCAAGCATCTCATCGTCCGCCAGAAAAATCTTCTTACCCGACTGTGGAGGAATCCAGGGATTAATGAAGGAATTAGTTGGAACATCATAGTAGCCCATGATGGCGACGTGCAGTTCAAATAATTCATTTGCATGGGAGTCGTAACCTACCATCGCGGCCACCTGTGCGGGTGATATCTCTGGTTCAGCCAAAAACGTATCAGGATACAGTTGTAAGGGGAGTCGCTTGATGATGCGTCCAAGCACGCGTCGAGAAGGATAGTTGCCCGCATCTTGTCCGAGTTCGGATAGGCCTGATGGCAGGATGTCGGCAACATTTACAGATTCGATAACGCCAGGAGGCCGGGTGCCCGCAAGGGGCACCCCTACATTTTGGGGGTCGAACAGCTCGTAGTAGACATATTCGCCGTTTTTAAGTACTTGTTCATCGTCGCGTGAGACAAAGGTATATTCGTGGGCGTTTTCGCCTGGTCCTTTGGTGATCCCTACAGGTTTGAAGCGCGGGCGGGCCAGAGTTGGGTCAAGCATAGATGAGAGCCTCCATTAACCGGTAGTTTCCACCTTGAGTTTCCAGGCAAAGTTACGTTTCACAATTGAAAGTACCGAGAGATTTTCGGGAAATAAGCATTCCAATTGGTCGATGATACGTAGTGTGACCATTGGAAGCAGGCTATTTCGCTGGCCAATAATATGCGGAATATAACCCATATGCAGGTACGTACCTTTTTCAGGGTTATCGGGGTCCATGAAGAAGTGAAAAGCTCGTACTTCTTCGTCGATCATGGTTTCGATTTCGCTTCCCAATTCCAGCGATAAGAGTGGCACACCATGCATGACAGAGAGTATTTCCGGCTGGTTACCGGGCACTGGACGCTGCTCCATCATGCCGAGAACCATTACATAAATCAGCACGGCTTTCTCTGAGATATAATCTGGCGAAAAGAGTTCCACTTGCGTTTCATTCGATAGACGCGGCCCCAACGAACCGAAGGCGGGATTAAGCAGGATAGTATCATAGATCACGCCGATAGCATAGGTTCGAGGTTCAGTGCTCTTCCCAAGGGCCATGATCATCTGTGCATCATGGTCATCAGGCTGCTCAGAACGTACGGCGATGCGCACAAAACGGCCAAAGGCATAGTCCGCAGGCGCTGGTTCCTGTTCAACCTCGCGAGGCCCATAAATCTGACAGACATAGTTGATGTGCGAGTCCGATTTGACAATTTTGCCAATATACATCTTTTCCGTGCCTCTCCCGATGTCCCAAATAAAGTAAATGCTCTCTCACATCTCAAATACTACGTGTATGGGTATAAGCGGAACATGAGATACTATCTATTGCGCCATTCCAATACATTTCGCTTCTAGCGGTCATCATCCGCTATAAAGTTAAACGCTTTAGAAGCCATTGCTGGAACAGCTCTTATTTTTCGGCATTATATCATAGAACGCCTGTCTGGTCGATGTTATAAGATTGTAACATTTATATCATTTGTAACGTTTGTATCACTTGCATCACTAATAACAGGCATTAAAAGGATTTGAAAGAAGACAAGAAAAATGGGCATCCTGTGGGATGCCCATTTTTCTTGTCGCGCTGTAGTGTGTCTAGCTTTCCTGGAGGGCAACGAGCGAGGAAGTAATGAGTTCTACCTCGCTGTAATCAAACCAAATCGGTTCTTTCCTCTGTCCTCTATCAAACGCGATCAGGTAATAGCAAAATGGCTCCTCAAGATCAGCAACAATCGTATGCACGTCGAGCACAGTTCCCCATTGCTCCCGAAAAGGGCCGTAACTGGTCACTCGCACACGACTGCCTACCGGCAAGACACCATGGGTCATAGAATACCGAACTCCTTCTAGTAGCGATATGGTATAAGCCACATCTAAAATATATGAGAAAGACCAGCTTAAACAGACAATATACGAGTGAAGAATGTCGCACTAACCATAATGATACCTTAAAAACTTTACAAACGCCAAAAGACATTGCCGACGTAAACTTAGGAAATTAGCACCTTTGGGACACATATAACACATGTTTCGGAAATATTGTGATGAAACTGTGAGACACATTCTCTTTACCAGTGGTCACTTTAGGAGGAAAGTTCGAATCAGATACATGAACAAGAAAGGAGCCGAGAGGGAATGAAGAGGCACCTCTACTGTGTCATTCTGAGCGCCAGCGAAGAATCTCGCGTAAAGGGCTACGAGATCCTTCGCTGCGCTCAGGATGACAAAGGGGTACTATTCAGAATGACACGAACTTTATCGCCCAATATCCTTACGCATGAAACGTAGCGATGCCAGCGCCAGCGCCACTACAGCAACGGCCAGCACTAGCAGCATATTTCCCAGGGACAGTCCATGCAACAGTGGTGTGCCATAATAGTAGAAAGCTGACAGCTTTTGCACCCCTTCCGGCCAGTTCAACTCTGGACCAATAAAGGTGATGGAGAACCATATCACCAGCAAGAAGCTCAACAGGCCTGTATCAATGGCTGTACGCAACCAGCCAGAGAAGAGAAAGCCGATAGCGGCTATTAACAAGCCCATTGGAATCATACTAAGTGTAGCCACGGCCACATTGCCCGCGTCGAGCTTCAATCCGGCGGCTAGCGCGGCCAATTCTGTAGCAGCTAGAGTTACCACCCCAATGATTACTAAGACAGTAGTAAGGGCAGCAAAGCGTGCCAGTAGAACATTCAAACGTGGTTGTGGGGTTGAAAGAACCATCTCCAATCTTCCATCCTCTTCATCGGCTGCCCAGCGGTTTACCTGGGTGACAGCAAAAGCCATCAAGAGAAGCGGCATAAAGGTGAAGAGCGCGCTCAGAATGGTGGCATTTGTCGTAATATCGCCTCCACCGACCTTAGTAAGGATATCCTTCAGAATCGGAGAACTTTGGGCGATGGTAGCAAGCTGTGACTCAACTTGCTTTACAACGACAACCATCCACACGGCAAATCCCGCGATGGCCAACGTCCACCAGATTCCCGGGACAACCATCATCCCCAGGCCCCGTGTATAGACAGAGCGCAACGACCAGGCGTTCACTGGCAGTGCTTGCTCAGGACGAGCAGCCCGCTCAGGTAGCCGCAACCAAACAGGTAGTTTAACTATCCCACCAATATCCCTACGTACAAAAAGCCAGATGGCTGCTCCACTCAAGATGATACTCAGGGCGAGTAAGACCACTAAGGCACCAGCATTAATACCAAAGCCCGGCACTAACGGTTTGTTCAAGTTGTAGTAGTAAATTGGGGAAAAACGTGAGATCCAATCGGTATTTGGAATGACCCGATGAACCATATCTAGCACGATGAAGATCAAGAGTAAACCACCCGTCAAACCAGACGCCGTGCCGCGCTCCTGGGTAAACTGGGAAATCAATAACGCAAGCGACCCAAAGACGCCACATATGAGCGCGAGATTCAGGCCACTGAGCAGTGCATCACCAAAACTAAAATCCGCATTTACGCGCATACCACCAGCATAGGTCAATAGCCCAATCAAAACGCCCATCAACAATAGAGCTGTCCAGATCGCTGCCAGCTTCTCCAGCGCTACTCGACCACGCCCACGTGGCATCGAGAGTAACACATCCATTGATCCTCGCTCCTCCTCACCACGCAACATGCGACTACCTGCCAGGAGCGGCCAGAGAGCCATCACCAAAACCGTAAAGCCATATTTGAAGGTTGCGTAGCCTCCCGGGGTATCGATTTTTAATGGCTCAGCTATCCAGGCGAATGATGGACCCAGACTCACAAGGGAAGCTCGCGCCTGCGCAGTTTCAACAAGAGATGGGAAAGAAGACAGAACCACGAAGATCAGCAAGCCTATGCCTAATCCCCAGCCTAAAATGGCAACACGGTAATCACGTAAGCTTTTGAGGTATATGTTCCTAAACAGCATGGCTTTCCTCCTTCGTAGCCAGACCATCACCCTCGTAATAGCGGAGGAAGATATCTTCCAGGCTCGGCTCATGACTGGTTATACTGATAACAGGATACTGCGAGGCTTGCTTGATGACCGCATCTGCTCCACCCTGCATCACCAGATGCAACGCATGCCCGCCAGGCAATGTCTCGACCTGTTCAACTCCGTCGAGCGTCTTGAATGGATCTATCGGGACAGCATCAGCAAATGTGATAGTGATTTCGTGGCGTTTGATGTCCTTGAGTTCGGTCACGCCACCGACACGCACCAGTTGCCCTGCACGAATGATGCCCACACGCGTGCAGGTCTGTTCAACCTCGCCTAAGATATGCGAGGAGAGAAAGACGGTGTGCCCCTCATCACGCACTTCTTTGACCATCGCGTTGAACTCCTGCTGGTTGAGGGGATCCAGGCCATTGGTCGGCTCATCCAGAATTAAGACACGCGGGCGATGCATAAAGGCTTGAATCAGCACCACCTTGCGTTTGTTGCCACTGGAATACTGGCGAAACTTGCGACTGGGATCCAGGTCCAGCCGCTTGATGAGCTGCTTAAGGTAGGTTTGATCGACGCCACCGCGCAGATGCCCGAAGTATTCCAGAATCTGGCCGCCGGTCAAATTGGGATCCAAGGCTGGTTCTCCGGGGAGATAGCCAACCAATCGCTTAATCTCTACCGAGCGATCCCAACTGTCCAGCCCCGCGATACGCGCTTTGCCCTCATCAGCGCGCAGAAGGGCCATGAGCAGTCGAATGGTGGTGGTTTTGCCAGCGCCATTGGGGCCAAGGAAGCCAAACACTTCGCCTTCCTCTACCTGGAAGGAGACGTTGGTAATACCGCGCTTGCTGCCATAGCTCTTGGTCAGGCTCTCTACTTCGATGATTGCTGTCATGTTACTGTCCTCCTCTAGTTCTAAATTATTGAGGTACTTATTCGGATTCCTTGACTTTTTTCAATAAGTCGCTAAAAAGTTGTTTGCCTGAATCGCTCTGACTGGGTAGTTGTTCCGGTTCCAGCCAGCGACGAATCAGGTCGCTAAGAGCCTCAGTCAGGTGTTCCATGTCTGGTATACGTTCTTGGCTGATGAGATCGGGAGAGTTGATAATTCCAAACTTCAACGCAGTCAGCAAATAGGTGATAATAGGAGCGGGAATATCCGGGCGGATCAATCCATCGTGTTGAAGCTCTACAATATATGTATCAGTATCACCCAAGAGTTGATTGAGAAAGCTTTGATCGTAAGCTCCGAGAAACCCATTGAAGATATCTGAATTTCCTCTCAGGATGGCGGTCATAAGGGGGCTAGATAAAGCAGCAAGCATACCATGGACGGTTATACGATGTAGCAACCCACCTTGTGGATCGGCGGCGATCCGTCGCTGAAGCTCCTCGCTATAGCGTTGCTGTTCGCGCCAGATGGCAGCGCGGAACAAGTCGTTTTTATCTTTCCAGTGCAGGTAGATAGTACCCTTGCCCACTCCAGCCTCACGAGCTACGTCATCAACCGTGGTCTTTCGATAGCCCCAGCGCGCTAACAATGTGGCGGCAGCGTCAAGGATGCGTTCCTCGCGAAGCGTTCTTTCGTCAATCTGTGGCTGAACAGGCTGTGTATCACTGACAGATTCCTGCCCGGCAGAACGACGGATAGTTGCCATATATACCCTCTCTCAAATCATATTCAATGTGACTGATTGACCAGATGACCATACTAACTATTCTAGTCAAATTGTAATTATTACGATGCTGTTTGTCAAGGAGTAGAGTCATCAGAATCTATTAAACTTTTGATGATAGCAGTTTTTGTGATATACTCGTTACTTCCTGGAGAGGGTTATAAAGTATGATATGCAGGTGAAACATGACTGATTTGTATCCTGAGATCGAACCGTATGAGCATGGTTTCTTAGAAGTTGGTGATGGCAATTCCATGTATTGGGAGATTTGCGGTAATCCAGGAGGCAAACCAGCCGTCGTCTTGCATGGCGGCCCTGGTTCAGGATGTGTTCCCTGGTACCGCAGGCTTTTTGATCCTAGCGCCTACCGCCTCGTACTCTTCGATCAGCGCAACTGTGGGCGCAGCACGCCACACGCCAGCGCTCTAGATACCGATCTGAAGAGTAACACCACCGCGCATCTGATTGCTGATATGGAACAGTTACGACAACACCTGAATATCGATCGCTGGCTGGTGTTCGGCGGTTCCTGGGGGAGTACCTTGTCGCTTGCCTACGCGGTAAGCTATCCAGAGCGGGTGACGGATATGATCTTATTCGGGGTCACTACTGGACGACACAAAGAAATGGACTGGCTTTTTCGTGGTGGTGTGTCAATCTTTTTCCCTGAGCAATGGGACCGTCTGCGTATGGCATTACCAATCGCCGAACGCGATGGTGATATTCTTGGAGCCTACTTTCGTCGACTCAACGATTCCGATCTCGCCGTGCGCCAGCAAGCTGCCGCAGCCTGGTGCTTGTGGGAATCCGCAACACTTACATGGCCACCGTCAACTCGACTTTCCCCGCGATTCACCAATCCTACGTATGCCCTGGCATTTGCGCGTATCGTGACCCACTATATACACCACAATTCGTTTCTAGAGGACGGGATCCTACTGCGCCAGGCTGATAAGCTGGCAGGTATCCCTGGGATCATGGTGAATGGCCGCTTTGACTTTCAAGCTCCTATTGGAAACGCGTGGGAGCTAAAACGTGTGTGGCCCCGTGCCGAGTTAGTGATTGTTGACAATGCTGGTCATGCCGATACCGCTCTAGAACTCATCTGGGCAACCGATCGATTTGCCTTCTTGTGATAAGAGGTACGTCTCTTTAGACGATTGTAAACAGCAACCAGGATTGCTGTAGAAAACACCGCACCTGACATGAGAAAGACCTGATGTGAGATCATTCTCACGCCTGTTATGCTATACTAGGCGCAACGTGGAGAGATAAATTCCGGCCAGGACGGCGCAAGCGCCTCCACACCACACAACACCTCTCCCGTCCCTACGCGAATTAATCAGATTACGCAAATCATGCGTAAATCATTCACGACGATAGACAAGGAGCACTTCTAATATTGTCAAATAGTAAAGGATATTTTTCTCTTCCCTCACTAGACGATATGCTGCAATCGCTACTGCTTATTGAAGAGGGTGAACACGAATTTTCTGGGGAGGAACAGAATATTCAAGAACTGCGGCAGCTTTTCTTCCCGATTACACGCAATTGTGTGTATTTGAACCATGCTGCGAATGGACCTTTGCCTGGTCCGGTAGTACGTTCTTTATATACTTATATCGATGATACTAGTAACTTCGGCAACGTTCATTTCGAGCGTTGGACTGAACATGAGCGAGGAGCGCATCGTCGTATGGCAAACATGATCCATGTTCGACCAGACCAAATTGCGATGACTGCCAGCACAGGTGATGGGCTTATGATGATTGCTGGCGGCTTGCGCTGGCAACCAGGCGACATGATCGTGAGCGCTGAATGTGAATTTCCCAGCAATGTTTACCCCTGGCTCAATCTGCAAGAACAAGGTGTGCAAGTTCACCTGGTGAAGATGCGCGAGAATCGTATTGCTGTTGAAGATGTCCTTGCGGGCATTACAGAACAAACACGTCTTGTCAGCCTGAGCCTTGTGGAATTTTCAACGGGCTACCGCAACGATATCGCAACTATTGCGCGGTATTGTCATGAACGAGAGATCATTTGCGGGATTGATGCTGCTCAAGCACTGGGTGCATTGGATATAGATGTACAAGCACTCGGTGTCGATTACCTGGCTGCTACTTCCCATAAATGGCTGCTCAGCCCGCAAACAACTGGCATTCTTTATGTTGCAGATGATCTACAGGCACAATTAGTAACTACTCGCCGAGGCTGGTTGAGTGTAGAAACACCGTTTGAGTTCTTCAATTATATACAGCCGTTGAAAACCGGCATGGCTCGTTTCGAACATAGCTCACCCAACAGTTTGCCTATCATCGCGCTTGATGCTGCACTGGGGATATTTGAGTGCATCGATGGAGGTATGGGAGCAGTTGAAGAGCGTATTTTCGGTTTGACGAGCCACGCAATTGCGGGGTTGGAACGACTCGGTTATCCGGTTGTGTCTCCGCAAGGTGAGGGCGAGCGTTCTGGTATCTTGTGTTTCAAATTGCATCCAGAACGTCAGGATTTCAGTCCTCAGCAACTTGTTGATGAATTGGCATCACGTAATATTCACGTAGCAGCACGAGGTGATGTTGTGCGCATCTCTCCGCATTTTTATAACACGCTTGAAGAGATTGATATTTTGCTGAATGTGCTTGAGGATATAAGGAAACCCACAACGGTTTAACGACCTTCCCGTCTTTTGCAGTATACTGTTGGAAAAGAAAAGACTGAACCCGCAAAGCATTTCGGTTGTTTCATACCAGGAGTACACCCATGTCACAGTCAGATATATCCGATGAGCGTCCCAATCCAAAACGCCCACTCACTATTGGCGCAGGAGCACTTGTTGTACATGACAATCGGGTGCTGCTTGTGCGTAACATTCGTGGGGTAACCAAAGGTCGCTACTTATTACCGGCGGGGCGCGTCAATCCAAATGAATTGCCCGACCAGGCAGCAGCACGTGAGACCTTCGAGGAGACTTCGCTGCGTGTAGAGATCGATGGGCTAATGGGAGTACGTATCTGGGTGATGGATGATGGTGAACATAATTATTTCTTCATGTTCCGCGCGACATTACTCTCTCCCATTAGCGAGCTACGGCCCAACCTGGATGAAATCGATGATGCACGATTCTTCACAAAGGAAGAGTTGGATGCCTTAACCTTTGATGACACATGGGCTGGCGCCATCGCTATCGCTTACAAAGCGCTCGAGCCGGGAGCCAGTGTATGGCCTAATGAAGCTGATCTTTCCGAAGATTCTGGCGTTGACTCGCCTGAGCGATGGCGCATCTGGATGTGATTGGGGCGATGATGCACATTAACTTTTTGACGCGGACATCAGAACATCCGCCGCAGGCCGATACATCGGCGGTGTGCACGATAAATCGGCACCTACAGAGAAACCTCGCCACGCATGGTTTCACAAATCCTGGCAGTGACGCTGACCAATGGCAACTCACGCATGAAGCATGTGCGTGCAAGGTTGCCATTGGTCAGTCTGACGGTCACGTTTGCTCGTCACACCTCCAACTCATCTTGAGTCGGGACTCGCCTGGTCAGCGCGCGAGAGCCACCATCGTTCCGGTCAACACCATGAGCACAGCCGAGGTGAGGAGCGTCATCGACATGCCTGCGGCTCCTGCAATGACGACAAGGGTGAACCCGCCGCAGATCTGCCCTATGGCCTCGGCCAGGTCGAGGAATGAATGCACGGTTGCTCGCACGGAGCTATTCGTGCGCTTGTTTACCCAGATCGCGCCGACTATCCGCGTTACATTGATCGTGATGCCGCTCACCAGCAGCACTCCCGCGCCACCGATAAGGGCATTGGGGGCCTCAGCTAATACGAGCAGGCCGAGTCCCCCGATGAAGCAGGCGAGCATATACATACGGCGGGCGAGGCCCACGCCATCGATG
>DATMNR010000030.1:0-2860 GCA_035568795.1 Ktedonobacteraceae bacterium | reverse complement strand
AAATAACGAGCCATTCTTCGATACCAGTACTTGTCTTGCGGCAAGGTGGAACCGAGCCTGCGACTGCAGACCATCAGCCTGTGCGAGCACTTGTTGCTGTGGATGGCTCTTCTCTCTCAGAAGCAGTGCTTGAGCCAGCAGCATTTCTGGCAACAGCACTGGCGGAGGCTACCTCGCAGCAGGGCGCTCTGCATTTGTTACGCGTAGTAGACCTTCTAATCAGTGGAGGAAAATTCAAGAGCGATGCATATATTGATACTGGCCTGAAAGAACAGGTGAAACACAAAGATGAGGAGTATCTGGATACGCTGGTACATCGTCTTAACGTAGGTGATTTGGCACACCTGGATCTCTCGATCACTAGCTCTGTTGAAGCTGATCCAGATATAGCTGAAGCGATTGTGAAGAAATCGGAACAGGAAAAGTTCGATTTCATCGCCATAGCGACACATGGACGGGGCGGGGTGCAGAAATGGGCATTGGGCAGTGTAGCCGGGCGCGTGCTTCATGCTACTACATTGCCCCTCTTGATCATGAGACCTCAAGAAGTTCAAGCTACTCCTTAATCAGAGAAAAAAAGGCGTGCAGAGGACAAAGTCCGTTGTCGGGGATCGGGGCCGCGCATTACAGAATGCCATTCGTTTGTTTGCGTGTCTATGTCTTCTCATACAATGATCACCGAGGATATCCCAATTTGGGATATCCTTATTTTAATCCGGAGATTTGACAAGTAGGAAAGTTCCTACGTATAATGAATACGGATTTGATCAGTAGGATATTTCCTACCGATCAAATCGTTAAAAATAAAGGAGAAGGCGTATGAATGATCCCATCGACACGGTTCTCGCTGCACTAGCTAACCCAACGCGGCGGGAACTCTTGCGTCTACTTCGCGATGAAGGGCAACAACCCGTTCAACAACTGGCGAACCACTTCACTATGCAGCGACCTAGCATCTCGGAGCATCTGAAAGTACTCCGAGATGTAGGGTTAGTCAGCGAACATAAGCAAGGACGACAGCGCTACTATTACCTCGAGGGAGCTATGTTTCGAGAGGTTCAAGAGTGGTTGACGCCTTACGAACGGTTCTGGAAGGATAGGATTGCCAACCTGGAGATTTTACTTGCAGAGGAGCACCATGACTGATACTTATACTATTCGCACTGACCAATTTTTACACTACACGCCGGCACAGGTCTGGAAAGCGTTAACTGATCCTGAACTGCTGGCCCGGTGGCTTATGCCCAACGACTTTCAACTAGTAGTTGGACATCATTTCACCTTCAAAAACGTTCCCATCCCCACTGTCAAGTTCGAGGGGACTGTGTATTGCGAGGTGCTTGATTTCGAGGTGGAACGAAGATTGCGTTTCAGTTGGGTCGATCGCGGAGAGGAGAATGGGCTGAACTCGATCATCACCTGGCGTCTGGAACCGGAGAGCAACGGGACTCACCTTTTCCTTGAACATGATGGGTTCGATCCCAATCACCCACTTCAACTGAAGGGATACCAGATGATGAGTCAAGGCTGGAGCAGTATTGTGGGGCAGCGCATTGCTGAGGTGCTTGCCGAGGATTCCAAGGCTACATTGCCAGACGGCATCTGAGCCTTATGGCTGGAGGAGTGAGAGGTATGCCAAAAGTGTTTTGTCATTACAAGTGCCGAAGGCTCTCATTAGTCATCTGCATCTGTAGGATTAAGCCACCCACATTTAAGCAGGATAATACAAATGTAGGAGTCCAATCGTTTGGACTCCTACATTTGTATTATCCTGCTGTCAACCATTTACAGGTCTTATCCCATAGAAGGTACAGGAGGCGTAGTCTGTTTAGACTTCTGCGCTTCCTCTTTAGCCAGCGAGCCAGTCCAGGGTGTGCCCAGGAGTGGGAGCAGCCAGCGGTCAACTCCGTAGTAGCCGGCGACACGCCAGGCCAGGATCAGGAGTATGGCAAGACCACCAATGATCGGGTTGATACTGACCGCGCCAGCCAGCAGGAAGTTCATGTTCATGAACACTCCGAAGAAAGCGGCAATACCAGTCAACAAACCAATAATCAAGCCAATACCAACGGCCAACTCACCGAATGTCACCATGAAAGACCAGAACCCAGCCCAGGGGATGATGGCGTTCTGTAAGAACCAGGCATACCAACCCTGAACGGCTGGATAGGGGCCTGTTGCCTGTGCAATGCCACCTTTTGCAAAGCCGATGAGTGCTGCTCCGAGATGGTCGGTGAATATCCAGGAATTACCTACCTTCACACCAAAAGTACTTCCAACAGTGGCGGAGTAGCCCGTCAGTTTTTCAAACCCAGCAGTAAACCACTGGTAACCAACATACAAACGAACGATCAACCAGAACCAGGCCATGCGCGTATCGGCGAACAAAAATCGTGCGATAGGAGGCTCTGGGATTTGAATGACGGCCTTTGGCCGAATGCTCTTTACAGTGCTACTCATGATCTGTTTATCTCCTCTTAGAACGGGATACTCAATGCTCACACCGTGTGAGACGTTATTGATAATTTCTTTTCTATTCCGTTCGTTACTTAGAGCATAACCTCTTTGCATCACGGAGAAATCACAGCGGGGGGATGTTATATCACGGAAGAGTCACAGCAAAAGGGGCCAAAATCACGGAGAAATCACGAGTGACAGGATATTGTTTAGCTGGCGACATCCTTCATAAAGACAACTTTCGTTGGGGTAACTCTCACAAGCAACTCGCCCTCTACACTATTGCGCTTTCCATACGCTACGGCCATCTCTTCCCCCATATACCTGGCAGCAATACGAGTGCTCCAGTAATTCAGCTCCTCGCTATCAGCGCTCAGGATGGCTATTCCCTCAATTTGAATAT
>DATMNR010000029.1:0-7706 GCA_035568795.1 Ktedonobacteraceae bacterium | reverse complement strand
GCCGCAACACCACGAACTGCAGCTATCACAGGCTTTGGCATCTCGCGTATGGCATACACGACCCTGTGATATTTTTGCAGGTGTTCACTGACTACTCCAACGGAACCGCTACTTCGACCTCCGACAAGGCTATGCAAGTCCTGCCCTGAGCCAAAATCTCGACCTGCTCCGGTAAGCACAACACAGCGCACTGCCTCATCTTGCGCCACTTCCTCTACAGCCTCTGTCAGTTCCGCCAGCATTGTGTCATTAAACGCATTCAGAACCTCAGGCCGGTTCATCGTAATGGTTAGCACTCCACCGTCCTGGTTCACCAGCAAGTGTTGGAAGTCAGTTCGCATCGATCGCTCCTTCTCTCATTGGAAACTCCTCTAGCTTATCGAACAGTCGGCAAATCAAGCATCAATACTTCAAGCGCTACACGTGCATTTACATTCTGGTCTAGCGCCTCCATCGTCCCTAAAATAGCGCGTACCATACGTTGGGATTCAGCTGCGCCAACTTTTGCTGCTTGATTCTGTATTATGCCCTGCATATCTACATTGACAATTAAATCAAGACAATTGTTAGCTGCCAAAACCATGTCACGCCACCAGAGTAACCACAACTCAAGTATACCATGTAACTTGTCGCCATCGGCACTGAGACGCTGCACCACATCAAATCGCTGCACCTTACCAGCCGTTGATAGCTTTGCTAATGTCTCTAACTGTACCTGGCGTTCCGCAAGCATATCCTCATCCTCAACTGCTTGCACCGCCCAGCCCATCCGACCCGCCGACAATGCTGCGATCAGCCTGGCTTCATCCGATTCAACATCCCAGCGATCCTCAAGGGCAGACTTAACCTGCTTCGTAGTAAGTAACTGCATGTGTACCTGCTGCACTCGTGAGAGGATAGTGGGTAATAAAACGCCTGGATCAGGAACTGTCAGTAGCAAAACCACATCGGTTTCAGGCTCCTCGAGCGTCTTCAACAGGCAATTAGCAGCCTGCACGTTCATCTCGTGCATTCCTTGAATAATAAAGATGTTGCGCCGGCCCTCCAGCGTTTTACGCGCTGCGTCAGCTTGCAACGCCCGCACCTGCTCAATCAGAATGAACTGTTTATCCTGGGGTCTACTTATATAATGCACATCCGGGTGATTGCCATGCATGACCTTACGGCAAGAAAGACAGGCATTGCATGGATTTTGTGGTGCATTGTACGCATCTCCCCCACCTGTACACAACAATGTTTGCGCAAAACGCTGCGCCAGTAATGCTTTACCAATATGCTCAGGGCCAGTAAATAGATAGGCATGCCGTACCCGTTGTGCCAGAAGCGCGCGACGCAATGTATTTATAGCATGCTCGTGTCCTATAATATTCCAGTCATGCATTGGTATTTGAAATTCTGTACCGCTCATGGAAACATCCTACCAGATACTACGAACAAAGACAAGAAAAGGGTGCAGAGGTGCAGCCCTTGCCAGGGTTTGGGATATACCTTACCTCTCATCACTCTGGTGTGGCTTCAGCCACAAACATATCAAAAATAGAAGAATGTAAGTAAACATTTTGTAAAAAAGTTGTAAATTCCTTAGTAATCGCTACGTTAAGTGTTATATTAGTAGCATATGAATGCTCGATACAGCTATCTCAGCCATGTACAATGCAGCCTGTGCCAACATCCCTATAACGCTGACCAACTGCATACAACCAGTCCATGTTGCTCCAGGCCGCTTCTTGCTCAATATGAGCTTACCACGTTGGCTCGCGATCTGACAAAGGAAAGGTTAGCGAGCCGCGTAGCTACCATGTGGCGCTATCACGAGCTATTGCCTGTACGTCAAGAGCGTCATATGCTAACGCTTGGAGAGGGTATGACACCCTTGTTATCAGCGTCACACCTGGCTCCGCAAGGGCTTGCAAGCCAAGTTCGCCTGCTGGTAAAAGACGAAGGGCAAAATCCAACCGGGAGTTTCAAAGCACGTGGAATGGCAGCCGCTATATCCCGCGCTCTTGAACTGGGAGCACGTGGAGTGGTAACACCCACTGCCGGAAATGCCGGGGCTGCCATGGCTGCATATGCCGCACGGGGGCGGCTTCCAGCATATGTCGTTGCACCTCAAGATACACCTCAAACGTGTATACAACAGGCTCGTCTCTACGGTGCGGAAGTCGAGCTAATTCCCGGTCTTATCAGTGACGCTGGTCAGGTCTCTGCTCAAGTTTCCAGACAGCGCGGCTGGTTTAACGTCTCAACCCTGCGGGAACCATACCGCGTCGAGGGCAAAAAAACGATGGGCCTTGAACTGGCCGAACAACTTGGCTGGCGCCTGCCTGATGCTATTATCTATCCGCTCGGTGGAGGCACTGGCATTATAGGTATGTGGAAAGCATTTGCAGAACTTCATCAACTGGGATGGCTTACATCTAAGCACCTGCCAAAGATGATCATTGTACAGGCTGAAGGATGCGCACCGTTGGTTCGTGCCTTTCTCGAAGGTCGAGAAGAGGCAGAACCATGGCCTTCACAAAAAGCGCATACAAAAGCAGCTGGTTTGCGTGTACCCTCAGCTATTGGTGATCGGCTTATACTGCAAGCAGTGCGTGAAAGCGGTGGTACAGCCCTATCAGTCAGTGATGACGCGATGACAAAAATGGTACAGTATACTGCGCAGCAGGAGGGAATGTTCATCTCCCTAGAAGCTGCAGCCACGGTTGCTGCATATCACAATTTGCTCACAAGTCATTTTCTAGAACCAGGCGATGAAACCGTTCTTTTCTTTACAGGCAATGGTCTCATAGACCTGGGCAATTACTCGCATTAATTGGAAACACTACTGCAGTCATAGTTGGTAGTACTTCAAAAGGAAGCGGCCCTCTGCAGTGTAGGAAAGGTAATGAGGACGCGCCGCATTCGACAAAGGCTGTGTCTCTTGGCTCATGAAGGAGTCACCTTAGCACCTATTAGGAATGAAAGGTGCTGTAACTCCCTACTTTGCGTATTCATTTAGGAGTGCAGAGGGCAGCTGCCCTCTGCCGGGGTGTGGGGTGTCCCCACCATCTCTTTTCATTTAGGAGAGGGGATGGGAAAAGAATGACAATCCCAAAACCTCACCAAAACTGTTAAATGTACTACAGCATTGGCTGCATAAATATGTTATGCTAAACTAGGAAAATATCATATGGCTAAACACAATAAATACACTATAATGAAAAGATAAGGTCAATGTAACCAATGGACACCTCTATCCGTCTCTACAATTCGAATAGCAGATTGCACTCAATCATAGATGCTAAACAACCAGGCCGTCCAACTACACCCTTATCGTACGAGGAGGATAACAAAACTGAAGCAGCATCTATTGACGAGGAAGAAAGTGCAAACGATACCATTGCTCAGCAATCTGTACATGTTTTAGAAGTTTCACAAGAGCAAGCGAAGCGTGTAGATGTGGCAGACTTTGAAACGATTTTTCTTCGTTTTCAAGGACCTATCACGAATTTCATCTACCATATGATCGGCAATCGCGAACAGGCTTGCGACCTTGCGCAGGATGTATTTGTAAAGGCTTACAAAGCCTTGCTTGGAGGAACGGTCGTACAGCCGGGCGCCTTATCTGCCTGGCTTTATCGTATCGCCGCCAACACGACTACAGACACCCTTCGCAGGCGTCGTTTAATCTCCTGGTTACCCATGTCGTTATTCAATGAAGATCGCGGTATAGGAGCAGGAGTCATTTCCGACTCAGGTGGTGCTACCTCAGATGGCTTTAACTCAAATTCTGATGATGGCTCTCACGAGGGACGCAGCAATTCCATCAGTTCACTCTATGAACGTGGAAGCTACGATGGTGGGCGATTCGAAAATCGAGTTGCCGACCGTGAAATCGTTCAGCGCATCTTTAGAGAGTTGCCACCCAAGTATGCCGTCTGTCTCTGGCTATACGAAAACGATGGCCTTTCTTGCGCTCAGATTGCAGAAACTCTAAACATCAGTGCATCAGCCGTGAAAATGCGATTGATGCGCGCGCGGGAACGTTTTATTACCTTGTATAAACAAGAGGTTGGTGATCAGTGAATTGCAGTCAAGCGCGGGCAATGATGGACGCATATCGCGAATTGGAAAATAGAGAAGTTGAAACTATTGCGCTGGATATTCACCTCGAACAGTGTGAATCCTGCAGGCAAGAGCTTGCGCGCCAGATGTTTGTTGGCGAGCAACTTCGCACTTTACAAGTAGTTGAACCTCTACCAGATATGCACTCAAAACTGATGCGCGCATTGGCAAAAGAGCAACTAGAGTTTATACGTCGCTCTCCTATTGGAACAGTTAATACTCCAGAATTTCTGAAACCCTACCTTCATGAACATGCTCAAACAACTCAGGCTTCTAATCTGATTGCCGCGTTTTCAACTGCCGAGACAGGTCCACTCCCAATTATTCAGACGAAACGCAAACCCCGTCATCGCTCGCATATGAGCCAGTTTGCGGTCCTGGGCCTGGCAGCTGCGTTTCTGATGCTGCTCATGATGGGTGGATTAACTTCGCTGCTTCTCCTGACACATAACAACCCACAGGAAGCAAGAACGATCACATTACCAAATAATGTAAACCTGCCAACTATTGTTGAACAAGCAAAATATACAACCACTACACCCTATCAACATGTAGCCAGTGCCGTTGTTGATCGCTCCTCTATCTACTATACAGCCTATGGGGACGCGTTAAATCCAACCTGGATGCTCGAACGATTAGATCGTGCAACCAATATCAGTACTCCTTTGCTTTCAACAGCAAGCATTCACCCGCTCATTTTGTTAGGAAGCGATCATGGATCATTAGTATGGTTACAATTTGACGGACTTAAACTAAAATCTCATTCTAATCTATCGAAATATGGCTTTCATCCCTATGTAAGCCTCTGGAGCCTGCACTATCTTACCTTACAGCAACAACAGCAAATAGTGTCAGGTATCCCCACCGATTCAGAAATACTCCTTCATGGCACATTCGATCAAGATACGGCTCCCAGTTGGGTAACTACTCCCATTCAAGGCGTCTGGTTTTTGCAAAACACGCTGCTCGTCGCGATGACTGATAATAGAGGTATTTCGCATCTCCTCAGTTATCAATTAGATCCAGTTGCAAATCCTGTAGAGCAAGAAATAGCAACAACGATCCCTGGCCATATCTTAACCTCACCAACAGCAAACAGCGATGGTACGCAGATTTATTGGTCAGAGGAATGGCTTTCAAGCACCAACGTATTAAATAGCAATATCTGGACCCAGCAGGTGGTTGAAGCTACTCCGCAAATGCGTGGGCCATGGGCACCTCATACTGTTACTATGAAGCAAGCATTCACTACAGATGGCATGTCATTTCGTCCACAGATAGCTAACAATACCTTGTTTATGCTCAGTACTGCCAGTCAGAGCAATTCAGCTCAGGCAACAACCACGCCGGGCGAGCTTGCTACTCCTGAAGCCTCACCCTCACCAAATACGAACACTATTGCAAGGACATTGACAAGCATCTATGCAGCGCCACTCGATGCATCGCTACGTGGTTCAATTTTGATGGTGCCACTCAACGCAGTTTCTGATGCACAGCCAACAGTAATGAACACAACTGGCCTTGCATCATCCTTACAAGTTGGCACGAACTTTGCTCTCTGGCAAGGAGACAAAGGCTATGAAATGTACGATGTTTCACAAAAGTCTGATGTGAGTGTAGGTACAATATTCGATGGTTCGACTTTCCTGGCCGTTAATGGAAGTAGTGCGGTCTGGATGTTGAACAATGCATCGAATACCACAGCCAACAACAATTCATCAATTACATTCATGGCATTTAACTGGCCAGGGAAGTAATAAGTTAGCACCCCAGGAGTTTCGCGATTAGCATACGCTGCACCTCACTGGTACCCTCACCAATCTCATTGACTTTGACACTGCGCCAGTAGCGTGAAACCGGATATTCGTCCATAAATCCATATCCACCATGGATTTGTACTGCCTGATCTGCTGCACGTTTGGCAGTTTCTGAGGCGAACAGTTTCGCTATCGACGCCTCTCTTGTATAGGGCTTATGCTGCATATGCAACCAGGCAGCCTTATAGTACATTAAGCGCGCCAGTTCTATCTCAGTATCCATATCGGCAAGTTTAAACTGTATAGCCTGAAACTTGCTCAAATGCTTCCCAAATTGCTTGCGCTCTTTAGCATAGCTCAAAGCTTCATCCAAACATGCCTGGGCTAATCCAACCGAGAGGGCGGCAATTGCCACACGACCAGCATCGAGAATTTGCATAAACTGCTTAAAACCATCTCCACGTTGACCTAGAATATTCCCCTCTGGAATCTGACAATCCTCGAACGTCAAAGGGCGTGTATCCGAAGCCTTCCATCCCATTTTCTTATAAGCATTGCCTATGATATAACCAGGAGTATCCTTTGGAACAATAATATTCGTGATCTCATTGCGCCCATCATGCCGCTTGCCTGTCACAGCAGTGATTGTGACGCCACCAGTCATTTCAGTGCCAGCATTAGTTATAAAGTTCTTTGATCCGTTGATATGCCAGGAGCCATCGCGGAGCACAGCACGGGTCTGCGTACCGCCAGAATCAGAACCTGCTTCAGGTTCAGTCAATCCAAAAGCCCATAACTGCTCGCCTCGAGCAAGTGGCGTTAAATATTGCTCTTTCTGCTCTCTACTCCCATAGAGATAAAAAGGACTGGCCCCAAGCGAGGTGTGTGCCTCCATCGTGATACCTACCGAGACATCTCCACGCGAAATTTCTTCGATGGCCATACAGTATGAGAGAAAATCCGCGCCAGCTCCACCATATTCTTCCGGAAATGGCAACCCCAGCAATCCCAGTTCTCCCATCTTCCTGACAACTTCATAGGGAAATTCACCCGTGCGATCTATCTCTTCCGCTATAGGTTTAATTTCCTGTTCCGCAAAGTCTCGACATGTATCGCGAATTGCCTGTTGCTCTTCATTGAGCGTAAAGTCCATAGCGCTATCCTCTCTTTCTGTGACTTATGTGGTTTCATTGAGTGTCCAAATTATTGACACGCCATATTATACAAGTTTTTCTACCTCTTGAACTAGCCCTCTCAAGCGTTTATATTAGAGAGAGATTTTGGAAGAGTTTCCTCTACTCCACATAATCATTTCAAATCCAGTCATGACCGTTTCGCTCTGAAAATTAGAAAGGAAACACCTATGTATGGAGTCGTCAAAAGACTTGCTATCGACCTGCAAAAACAGATCTTACAAGAGTGTAGCAGCCTCCTCAGTGCAGCACCTCTCTACAGTAACTACGCGCCTCGGAGAGGAATAGGCAGGCGAGACTGTAGTGGCAACTGTGAAACCTGTTTCACAGGAGGAACTGTGAGAATGGCCAGGTATAAGAACACCTCCTTTGGGTCCTGGGGATACTATGGCCCCCCGTGCGGAGCCAGATACGTCCAGGAGCATCCCACCACAGGAGAGCCATTTCCACCCGTTCCTGCCAGCATTCTCGCTATTTGCACAGACGTTGCAGAAGTGTATGGCTTTGCGTATGAGGCACAGTCAGCCTATCTGTCTTACTACCCCCTTGGATCATCCATTGGACGCCACCAGGACTATGAAGAGAAGGTCAATAAGCCTGTCATCTCCATCAGTCTTGGGGAGGATGCGCTCTTTGAGCTTGGAGGACT
>DATMNR010000028.1:0-14482 GCA_035568795.1 Ktedonobacteraceae bacterium | reverse complement strand
ACTTGTTGCGCCAGATTTACACTATGACCGAAAAGCGCTTTAAGCTGGTTAAAAAGTGGATAACAGAAAAAGATTGGGATTTCTTCATGTTCGTAGAGATGGGTACGGATCGAATTCACCACGGTTTATGGAAATATCATGATCCCACCCATCATAAATATGAAATCCATCCCACGCTCAATCAGAGCATTTATAATTATTACCGCTATATCGACAGCGAGATTGGGCAGATTCTCGATCTCGTCGATGAGCATACCACCGTCTTCATCGTCTCCGACCACGGAGCTAAAAAGATGGACGGAGGTATTTGTGTCAATGAATGGCTTATCCAGGAGGGATACCTGACACTGAAGACGCAGCCCACCAGCTTGACCGCGATCGACAGGTGTGAGATTGACTGGAGCAAGACAAAAGTATGGGGAGATGGCGGCTATTATGCGCGCATTTTCCTCAATATCGAGGGACGCGAGCCGCAAGGGATCGTTAAAGCAGATGAATTCGAATCGCTGCGTAACGAACTCAAAGAAAAGTTTGAAGCATTGGAAGATCCCGACGGTGTCAACATTGGGACCACTGTCTATAAACCACGAGATATTTATCACGAATGTAATGGAGTTCCACCTGACCTGATCGTCTACTTTGGCGATCTTTACTGGCGATCAGTTGGCACGGTCGGTCACGGCTCGATATACACCTTTGAGAACGACACAGGGCCTGATGACTGCAACCATGCGCAATATGGCATTGTGATCAAACATGACCCGTCAGTACACGAGGGACCGGGTGGACGTGAACTGAGTGGGCTTCAACTAATGGATATGGCTCCTACCATACTCCAGCAGCTAGACGTGCCGGTCCCCACCGATATGCAGGGAACTCCCTTTTAGAGGGGAAGTATGTGGGAAAGAGGATATCCCCTAAACGTACCCTTTTTGAATAACATGGTAACGAACGTAAGAAGTACATTGAAATGAAACTTGGAGGATAAACGAATATGACCCAAAAAGGATTTACCATCTGGTTTACTGGACTTTCAGGTGCTGGCAAGAGTACCCTTTCTGAAGCGCTTGAAGTACGTCTAAAAGCGCGAGGGCACAACGTGGAAATCCTGGATGGCGACATCGTGCGTACCCACCTGTCAAAAGGATTGGGGTTCAGCCGCGAGGATCGCGATACCAACATAAAACGCATTGCCTTTGTGTGTGGGTTACTCACGCGTAACGGTGTGGTTTGTATATCGGCGGCCATTGCTCCGTACAGTGAAGCGCGGGCGTGGGCACGGCATGAAATCGGCAACTTTGTGGAAGTGTATGTCAAATGTCCCATCGAAGTCTGCCGCGAGCGCGACGTCAAAGGACTGTACAAACTAGTGGATGAAGGCAAGATCACGGGCTTTACTGGCGTGGATGATCCATATGAAGAACCGGAGCATCCCGAACTCGTCGTCGAAACGAGCAAAGAAACAGTCGAGGAGAGCGTCGAGCGTATCATGTCCACTCTCGAAGCATATGGCTATTTGGAGCCGGAAGTACAGACCTCGATAGCAAGCATTGCAGGCTTCCTGTAAGCGCTCCATGCTGAATGAAAGAGGGTACCCTGGCACTGCCCTACCCGAATTGTTCAATCATGGATTATCATGGGCAGACAATAGAAAGAAATAGGAACATCTCATGAGCAACGGATTAATCGCTCCTCACGGAGGAGAACTCATAATCAACATGGCAGGTGAAAGTGAACGCGCTGCATTACAGGGACGTGCTAGCAGCTTACCGCAGATCGAAGTTGGTTCGCGTCAACTTGCCGACCTGGAAATGCTCGCCATCGGCGCCTATAGCCCGCTGCGTGGCTTCATGACCAAAGCCGATTACCTGGGTAGCGTTAATGATATGCACCTGGCGAACGGCTTACCCTGGTCGATTCCGATCACCCTTGCTGCCAGCATGGAGCAGGTGGCCAACCTCAAGGAAGGCTCTGAGATAGCCCTGGTTAATGCCCAGGGTACACTCCAGGCCATTATGACCATTGAAGAGAAGTTTGGCTATGATAAGGAACTTGAAGCCAGTAAAGTATATCGCACTACCGATGATGCCCATCCAGGTGTAAAAGTGCTCTATAAGCAAGGTGACGTGCTACTAGGCGGCCCGGTGCGTATAGTTGCTTTGCAGCAACAAGCCTTTGCCAGGTATCGTTTTACTCCTACGCAGTCGCGACAGGCCTTCGCTGAGCGTGGGTGGAAGCGTATCGTTGGCTTCCAGACACGCAATCCTGTGCATCGAGCACACGAATATATCCAGAAATGCGCGTTGGAAACCGTTGATGGGTTATATCTTCATCCGCTAGTTGGAGACACAAAAGGTGATGACATTCCGGCTGATGTGCGTATGCAATGCTACGAAGTCCTGCTGGAGAACTACTATCCCGCTGATCGAGTGATTCTTGGTGTTCTTCCTGCCGCTATGCGTTACGCAGGGCCGCGTGAAGCGATCTTCCATGCTTTGATGCGCAAGAACTATGGATGTTCGCATTTTATCGTCGGGCGAGATCACGCGGGGGTAGGTAGCTATTATGGTACGTATGATGCTCACTTTATCTTTGCAGAATTCGACTCTGAGAAATTGGGCATCGTGCCAATGTTTTTTGATCACACCTTCTACTGTCGGGCCTGCGATGCGATGGCCTCCTCCAAGACGTGCCCCCATAATAGCGAACAGCACGTGACATTAAGTGGTACTAAAGTGCGTCAGATGTTACAGGCAGGAGAAATACCTCCGCGCGAATTCTCGCGTCCTGAAGTGGCACAAGTGCTGATCGCAGCTATGCGCCAGCCTGTCACGAGCTAAGTAGGAGCATGGTAAGGCAAGGTGTACCCTGAGCTGACACATTTCTATTCGTATCAGGCCGTCGAAGTCAGGATCGAAGAGCTTTCGCGATACCTTGCCTTACCTGTTTCACTACAGAGGGAGAGACACATACATGTTAATAGCCAGAGCCCCGATGCGTATCAGTTTGGGAGGAGGTGGTACCGATCTGGAGGCCTACTATGCCACTTATGGTGGCCTGGTCATCAGTACAGCCATCAATAAATACTTCTATGCCATCCTGACCACTGACGAATCGGACGACTTGCAGGTCATCTCGGCCGATTATCGCTCCCTGTTCCGGCACTCACCGTATAATGACCTGTTCTGGAATGGAGACCTCGCCCTGCCTAAAGCTGTGCTTCACCATTTTGGCATTCGACGGGGCATTAACCTTTTTGTGGCTAGCGAAGTTCCTCCAGGCACGGGCCTGGGCTCTTCAAGTGCCGCCGCTGTCACCATGGTGCGCGCGATCTCGACACTGATGGAGCAGCCTATGACCAGGCAGCAAGTGGCAGAACTAGCCTCATATATCGAGATCAACAAAATGGGTATGCCGATTGGCAAGCAAGACCAGTACGCTGCCGCCTTTGGAGGCTTCAATACCATCACTTTTAGTAGCCAGGGAGTCACCGTTGAGCCTTTGCAGATCGCTCCCGATGTGAGACAAACCCTGGAACGACGCTTACTGCTATTCTTTACAGGCAGTTCCCGTGACTCGACCTCTATATTGAAGCACCAGCGAAAGTCGACTCAGGATCAAGACAACACCGTCCTGCAAGCGTTGCACAATATCAAACGAGTCGCGAGCGAAGTGCAGTCCTGTTTGGAACATGGAAATCTCGATGAGTTCGCACGTCTGTTGGATTATTCATGGCGCGAGAAACGACGTCTTGCCCCAGGTCTCTCGACGGATTTCATCGACGACTGTTACGATCTCGCGCTACAACAGGGAGCAGTAGGGGGCAAGATCACAGGAGCAGGGGGAGGAGGCTTCCTTTTACTCTACTGCGAGGAGCAGGCACAGGAAAGCGTGACCCGAGCGTTAGAGGAGCGAGGATTGAAGCGCATGAACTTCCATTTCGATCAGCAAGGGGCAACGGTCGTGCTTAATGTGGCCAGCTTTAGCCCGAACTGGGTAGAACCATACGCGGAACCCCAGGTACATATCGTATGAGAAAAGAGGGAGAGGATAGTGGAAGCACAGGTATCGATAAACACGTATTTCAGCGATCTTCAAGAGATGGTACGAGCGATCTCTCAATCGCATCTGCAAGAAATATTGGCTTTGCTGGAAGAAACATACCACCAGGGCCGCCGTATCTTTATTATGGGAAATGGTGGTAGTGCCGCTACTGCCTCACATTTTGCGCTCGACCTTGCCAAGAACACCATCATATCTGGGGCGCCACGAGTGAAAGCTATTTCTCTGACGGATCACGTACCCCTTATCACTGCCTGGAGTAACGACACTGCCTATGAACATATCTTTGCAGAGCAACTTGCAAATATGATAGAGCCAGGAGATACCGTGATCGGCATAAGTGCAAGTGGGAACTCTCTCAACATCATCAATGCAATGAATGTGGCAAAAGGGTCGCACGCTGCGACCATTGGGTTGCTAGGAGCAAAAGGCGGCAAAATCAAACAAATGGTCGATGCCTACGTGTTAGCGCCAGGTCAGAATATCGAGCAGGAAGAAGACGCACATCTGATCCTGGCTCACATCATCACACGGCATATGCGTGAAGTGGTGCGTTCCTATGCGCAACAGTTAGCCGTGGCTGCTACTCATTAAACGCAAACAAAAGGGGTGCAACAAGCTACACCCCTGAATTTTGAACTACCTCTGCTGCATGCTACTTCTTGAAAAACTCTACTGTCTTCTCTATCCCCTCTTCTAAGGTTACCTGAGGTTTCCATTTCAATACCCGCTCTGCCTTCGCACAATTAAAGTATGCCAGATATATGTCGCCCGGACGTTTGGGTGCTCGTATGATTTCTGGTTTATAGCCAATAATTGTTGCTAACGTCTTATAAAGCTCGTTTACTGAGGCCCCTTTTCCTGTACCGATGCAGAAAATATCATTCTCAGCATGCTCTATTGCAAGTAGATTAGCGCGTGCTACATCTTCTACAAAGACATAATCCTTCTTCTGTTCGCCATCCCAGTCGATACGCACAGATTCGTGCTTCAGAAAACGTTTGGTGAAGATCGCTATCACGCCCGCTTCACCATTGGGATCCTGGCGAGGGCCATATACATTTCCATAACGCAGTGCGGTATAGCTCAATCCATTTGCTTGTTGCCAGTAACGTAAATAGTATTCTGCCACCATCTTGGTAATGCCATAAGGTGATTCAGGATGCTGTGGAACCTCTTCATCGATTGGCAGCCGCGCCGGAGTTCCATAGGTGGCACCAGATGATGCAAAAACGATCTTGCGAGTTCCAATACGAGTACAATTTGTTAGAACATTCAGCAAGCCGAGCACGTTCACTCTGGCGTCAAATTGCGGATTTTTCGTCGAGATGGCTACACTATGCTGGGCAGCTTGATGGCTAACGACTTCGGGACGTACTTCATCAAAGATGGCTTGCAGCGCCGCTTCATCAGTGATATCTGCTCGGAAGAAACGCGCTTTAGGGTTGAGGTTTTGCTCTTTCCCTCCCCCTTCTTCCCACAAACTATCTATAACAGCGACTTCATGACCCCTGGCTATGCATTGATCAACGATATGCGACCCAATAAAACCAGCGCCACCCGTAACTAATATTCTCATGGAAAGTGAAAACCTTTCTCTAATCATAAACAAAGGAGATGAGACTTCTTCTCGTGATTAAGGTAAATCCAAAAGATACTTTGCTAGCAGTTCTGAGCAAGCCTGTCAGAATCGTGTACATGTATTATATCAATGTGAGATGCACTCTATCAAACTAACTGTTCCAGAGCAACTTGTAAAGCTTGAGGATGTGTTAATACTAGAAAAATGTGTAAGCCTGTCTCCTGTTTAAGACGGTCGAGTGCGGAGTGGTCTACAGGATTAAGCATGGCAACGGTGAGCATATTGCGCTCGCGTCCCAGAGGGTAACAATGAAGCTCATGTGCTAGTTTGGGGTTAACAAGGTGTTGCAGGCCCTGAGGTAATTTCCTCGGTAAGAGTGTAAGATATGGAATTCCAAGTTTACGGGCAAGAACTGGCAGCTCCTGGTCTATTTCATCCTTTGCAAGCTGGCCTTGTGGTACTTCTGCGTGCTTGCTAGTTGCTTTCACGGGTTGTGTGTCGAAACGGAACGTTGCTTCATCGGCTGCTGTAATAAAATCGCGTATGCTTTTACCCTGCATCGGATAAGTACTATGTCCAATGGCCATGCTTAGCGGACGCATTATGTCGCGTTCTGAAAGGTTATGCACTCGCCAGAGCAACGCTTCCCACAGACGATCCTGGACAATTTGCCCACCCTGCTTATCAGCACCACATAACAGAAAGTAAAGGGTGTGGCCCAACAGTACGACATTATCCGTTTTACGCACGAGTGTGCGCAGGTCATTCAATAAATATTGCGTACTTTTATCGGCTAGCACCGATCGATGAATATTGAGCTTTTCTTCTTTTTCATAAACCAACTGAATTGTTACAAGTGCGATTTGTTCAATCCCTGTGGAAATGATCTGTTCTACAGTTGAGACGATATCATCTATTGTATCAATAGTATAGAGACTGGTTGCCTGCCCATATTTCAGAGGAGCAGCGGTTTCGTTGCTCATAACTCGACTCCTATAGGAATGTATATTTACCAGATGGGTAGTGAGGGTAATGATACACAAAGGATGTTAGGAAAAAAGCATCAATATGGTTGCATTTCCGTTAAGACATCGAACTTGTGGTTAAGATAACTCCAGCCTCTGCAGCACAATGCTTCAATGTGTAACATGCTTTATGAAACTTTTCGTTGACGTGTATTGCCCGGCCCTGTATACTTCGTGTAAAACGCATTCCGAAAGGCGTCTAAACGATGACAGATACCGCCTTTTCTGTTGATCCTGCTAACATACCTGCGATGAAGCGTTGGTTAGCAATACAAGACGATCCTCTAGAGCAATTACGATCGATTGAGATCGATGAAATTCTCATCGGTCCTGGTGTTTTGCTAGACTTACCATTTGTTCTGCAAAGAGCAGGCGTTACTCCAGGCTCGAAGGTATTGATGGTAGTTGATGAAACACCTATGCTCCGCGAAGACGTAGACCTCAAGCGGTTCGTGCGTGATCTGCTCTATGTAGCCGGGTATGACGAAACGACATGTCATTTGGAAAACGATGAATATGGATTGGTACATGCTGAGTTTGAGGATGTTGAAGGTATTCTCTGGGGACTGGAACCTGGTACAGCCCTTATTGCACTTGGTTCAGGGACCGTAACCGATATTGCCAAACATGCTGCTTATCTTTATGATCAGCGACATCCAGAACAGCCTCGTCTGGTCTACATCTGCATTCCTACCGCAAATTCAGTCACTGCGTATGCCGCAAATATGGCAGTTTTACTCAAGGATGGTGTGAAACGAACTCTTCCATCGCGCTATCCAACGGCGATCATAGCGGACTTGCGCGTTCTTGCTTCTGCGCCTAAGGCCATGACTCTAGCTGGCCTGGGAGATTGTTGCGCTCGCTTTGTCGCATATGGTGATTGGTATCTTGCCAGCGCGCTGGGCCTCATCGATTTTTATAGCGAAATTCCACTTGCGTTGCTCAACAATCTGGACACTATTTTATTAGAGGCAGCCTCTGGCATTGGTCAGCGAACATATAAAGGGGAAGCTATCCTTGCACGTGCACTCTTGCTCGCTGGTATTGCTCAATCTGTCGTCAACATGTCTGCTCCTATCTCAGGTACTGAACATGTAACTTCGCACATACTTGATATGATCGCAGCACACTATCACCGTGGCCTTGCTCTACATGGCGCTCAGGTAGGCATAGCTACGCTAACCGCCGCGCGACTCTACCAAAATTTCCTGGATAATTTCGATCCTGAGGCTGTTCATTTCGATGCCTGCTATCCAAATCAAGAGCACCTGCAAATGCACATTTATCAGCTATTTCAGCATATTGATTCAACAGGTGCAATGGCTGGGGAATGTTGGAGCGATTATAGCAAAAAACTGACCCAATGGCATGATAATCGTGTCCTTTTCAAACAATTCTGCCGGTCCTGGCAAAGCATACATCGTGAAAAGCTTGCGTCTCTTGTGTCTCCACCCAGGATTGTGCAACAGATTCTTTCTAACGCTGGGGCACCTCTCATTCCTCAAGACCTTGAACCATCGATCAGCACGCAAGAATACGATTTCGCTGTCGAAAATGGCCACTTCATACGATCGCGCTTTGTTCTTAGCGATTTATTATATTTCCTTGGTGCATGAAATACATTTTTAGGGTATAATAGATAATACTAAAGTTATGCCAGAAGGCTACTATGCAACATTACAATTTGAACATCCCAGCAACCAATACTCCTCAGACAACCAACGTACTCACTGAACGACAAACTGCGGGACTCAACAAAGAAATGCAAGACGCGGCTCGCGCAGCAGAACGTGCACGTCTTCGACAGGGCATTATGCATGTCCGCATACGTCACTTTTATTGCACCTTAGAGGAGATGTTTGATCCTACCCTACAAGGCCAGGCATTTGTGGTAGGCACTGGAACGGGTCGTCCAAACGAGCCTGGACGCGTCATAGATGTCTCACCTGCTGCACTGCGTCTGGGGGTCAGTCCAGGTATGCCCTTGCGGCGTGCATATCGACTTGCTCCGCGAGCACGCTTCCTTCCGGCTTCTTATGATCACTATCAACCCGTGCTGCTAAAGCTTCGCGAACGCTATAGGGTCTATTCGCGTATTATTGAGACAGTGCCTGTTGCTGATGCATTCATTGATTTACGTGGTTGTGAATTGTCTTTCGATTCTCCAGTCACCCTGGCCGAGCGACTCTGTGCGGAGATAGCAGAAATGCACCTGACGGCGCTTATCGGCATTGCTAACGGTAAGGCAATCGCAGAGTTGGCGGCTCTGATGAGCCGCAAAGATGGTCGTCGGGGAGTGCTTTACATTCCTCAAGGTCGAGAAGCTTCATTCGTACAAACATTACCACTTTCAATGTTACTCCAAATGCGTGCGGCGGGCACTGGTATTCCAGGCGCCTTACCTGAATTGGGTGAACAGAATGGTCATGGCTCTCGCCCTCCTGAAATTGAAGGCAAAAGTGAAAATATAGATTCGGTGGCAGTTGCAGAACTTGTAGCGCACCTGAAAGATTTTGGAGTCACTACTTTTGCACAGGTTGCTACTTTGACTGAAGAAGGCTTACATCGACGGCTAGGGCGGCTTGGTGGATGGCTTTACCATGTAGCAAGCGGTCAGGACTCCAGTCTCGTCGTTCCTGATGCTCCGCCACTGAGCCAGAATGCTCGTGTGCGACTTCATCATGCCGCTGACGCCGACGAAACATGTGCAGCTATACGCAAACTTGCGAACTATCTCGGCGAGCGTCTGAAAGAACAGCGTCTCAAGGGCCGCATTATTGCCCTCATGCTCTGGCCAGGTCGTCTTGTGCGCCAGGAAACACGTAAACTTGTGATCGCAGAAGATGGTGAAGAGGTTGCGGTGACGTCCGCTGAAGATACTGTTGGGGGTCAAATGATCCTCTCGTGCCACACAGATGATCCTGATGTGATTGCACATCATGTTCTCATGCTCTTCGCACATTATCATCGTCCAGGCAATACCTACCTGCAAGTGCAGGTTCGTATCGGAGACATTATGGCTGTGACCCCAACATATTATCCACCTCCTGTCCGCACTCGAGGAAGACCCACGCGCAAACTTTAGATGACCTTATATCCATGCTCCGGCAATTTGAGGCGACCGCCAGGTTCACCTGGTGGAAATGTAGAGGTATCCTTACGGGTACCCGGTGTTTTCCAAGATCAACTTTTACTTCTGATTTGCTTCAATTTCTCAAGTTCCTTTTGTCCTCGTGCCTCTAATTCAGTCTTCCACTCATCTTTATATTGCCGTATTTTATGTACAATCGTATGCGCTATCGCCAGGTTGCGATACCATTTATGATTTCCAGGAACGATATACCATGGAGCATGGCTTGTGCTACACAAAGATAAGGCATCTTCATATGCTTGCTCATATGCCTTCCAATTCTTTCGGTCCTCCCAATCCTCGGCAGAAAGCTTCCAGGACTTATCTTTATCCTCTTCGCGTGCCAGCAACCGTCGCTCTTGCTCATCGTAGCTGATGTGTAAAAAGAATTTCAGTAGAATTATTCCGTTTTTCGATAGCAGTTGTTCGAAGTTATTTATATCCTCGTAGCGGCTACTCCATACCTTTTCTGGCACCAGGTTATTGACACGTACGACCAGCACATCCTCGTAGTGTGAGCGATTGAAAATCCCCATTTCACCTTTAGCAGGCGTGACCTTATGCACACGCCACAGGAAATCGTGCGCGAGTTCTTCCTGCGCTGGAGCCTTAAACGAATGCACAAAACATCCCTGTGGATTCACATGCGAGAGCACATGCCGGATCGTACCATCTTTGCCGCTCGTATCCATCCCCTGTAGAACAACTAGCAGACTATTCTTTTGTGCTGCTGCAAGCAACTCTTGTAATTCATTCAATTCATCGCTAAGTTCCTGTAACTCTTGATCAGCAGAAGCGCGATCTTCATAGTTATCTGTGTAACCAGGATCGTAATCCTTTAATTTAACTTTGCTGCCTGCATCCAACTTCCAAACGTGATTCATGGAAATGCTGTCTCCTTCTGCTTTTTAGACTATCTTCATGGAAAAGTAATAATATGGTAATGATAAATCGTCTTTGTTCAAACATGCAAACAAGTAACGTTCATTCTTGTTCACGCGTTATAATAAAAGATAAGGAAGCAACTCTGGGGGAAATGCTTACATCCATTGACTGTTAGCAAGCAGTAAACCATGGAATAGATATCTATGGATTCACTTTGCTTTGGTCGGAGTAACATGTATGACAATTACATCACACGATAACAGTTCTGATCCTGCTGGCGTTTCTAACAATCCAGGATCACCAGAACCATCACCTCGTAAGCCGCACTCAACTCGCTATCGTGTGATTTCACGTATCCTCCTGGCTATCTTGCTGCTGGGCATACTGACCCCCCTCATCGTTGTGATAGGCTATGGCATTAGTGGCTATACCACCTACAACAATATACGTAACCAGGCTCAGAGCGGGGTACAGCACCTGCTCAATGTCAAGACTATATTCACGAGTGTCAAAGCTCACCCCAGCGGTTTTTTAGACAACAACAAGTTGAGCATGTCTCGTCAAGCATTTGTTGCCTCCTATGAGGATTTTCAGCAAGTTGAATATAAAATCGATCATACAAGTCTCATTCAAACCATAACAACGTATTTTCCGCAGTATCTCTCACAGGTTCGCTCAGCCCGCGCTGTAAGCCAGATTGGCATGGATATATCTGTTATTGGACAGCAACTTACTGCAACTGCTCTCATTCTCGCACCGACTTTCCGAGGTCCTCTGTTGACCGATACCGCCAAACCCTTGATAACACAACAAATGCTTGATCTTGTAGGAGCGACCATCAATGAGATTTTACCTGAACTCAATGATATTCAGGCGCAATCACACTTCATTTCACTCGATGCTATACCGGTAAGTGAGCAGCAACGTAATCAACTGCAACAACTTCTACAGGCGCTCCCACAGATTCAAACCGATCTTGTGCAGGTACTCGATCTATTAGGAGTGGCAAATTGGCTGCTTGGAGTGAATGAGCCGCGTACCTTTCTGGTGCAAACGATGGATCGAGCAGAACTGCGACCCACTGGTGGATTCACTGGCCAATATGGCGAGCTACGGATACAAGGAGGTCGAATTGCTCCTTTCAACCTCAGGGATATCTCCCTCGTGGAATATGTTGATACTAGCAAAACTCTGGGGCAATTTGCTCCTTCGCGATACCGCTCATGGTGGCCTTTCGCAAACTGGGGTTTGCGTGACTCGAATGTCTCTGCTGACTTTCCTACTTCGGCTCAAATTGCCATAAATCAATATGAACTTGAAGTTGGTCACCAGGTAGATGGTGTCATTTTGGTTACACCGTTCTTAATCGAGCATATTTTACAAATTATTGGACCAATTTATGTCCCTGAGTACAAAGACACAATCACAGCACAAAATCTGGAGGATCGTCTCCATTATTATCAACAGGATAACGCGGGTATATACAAACAGATAGTCATTCAGCCAGGTGATACAACTACATCCGACCGCAAGCGCTTTACTGGTCTGCTGGCTCATCTACTGCTGGACAAAATACGTAATGCGCCACCAGATGAAATCCTGGCTGTTGCACAGGATATGTTGCATGATCTGAAAACAAGGGATTTACAGGTGTATTTCGACAACCCCCAGGCTGAAGCTCTACTCGTAAAGTACGACTATGCAGCACAGCTTGATCGTTCTACGACCCAGGACGGTTTATACGTGGTGCAGGCCAATCTCAGCGCCAGTAAAGCTTCTCAGTATGTCAAAACCATCTTGCACGATACTGTCACACTCGATGCTAAAGGTGGTGCGACCCATGTGCTGCAACTTCGTCTCGTTTATAATCAGATCGGTCCTGTTTATGGGTATGATACGTATCATGATTACGTACGAATTTATGTCCCGTCAAACAGTCAATTTCTATGGGGGGATGGCTTCGATACAGGCATACCTCTCTGTGGCGGCAGCTACCAGCAATGTCAACCCAATGGAGTCTATCCGCAAGGCGAATTACTTTGTCCAACAGGTCAATTCCAATCAGGAGCGGCTGCTCCTAGCCTTACCGATCCTGATCCAAGTCACTGGCATCCCCTCGATACTATAGGCCCACCCACCAATCTTGAAAGTGATGAACCTGGACGTGCCATGTTTGGCGGCTGGGTGATCGTACCCAAGAACTGCACAATGACCGTAACAGTCTCCTGGTACGTGCCGCCCTTGGGTACCACTCCTTATAGTTTGCAAGTCCAACGCCAAACGGGTACGTTTCCCGAGCTGGATCTCACTATTCTGCCCACTCCTGGCAATTGTAATGTGCTCCATACAGCAGGTCTACACTTTGATGGTGTAATGAGCGAGGACATGTCCTTTACTACAAATGACTTTACATCCCTGCTCCCCTCTACATCAACAACCTGTTATCCTCAGCCCGGAATATGATCTATCCCGTTCTACCCAATATTTGGATCTCCATTGGCTGCAAATTCACTGCAACTACGTGTAAAGGACCCTGGTCTATGCTTCCATCAACTTCCGTTACCGTAACACTCCTGCAGCTTTCTCTTCTACAATACCAGGAGGGGCTGGCTGCACCTTATTGCTGAACAAGATACTGTAAACTGCCCCTACTTTATTGAGCGAAAAGTCGATGATTACCTCACCCTTGCACGAGACTTGCTTATCGGCTTTAGCCACAACAAGCACCTCTTGATCATTCAAAACGCGCGAAAATGCCAGCGTCCTTTGTACTGAAATTTTAATTGGATGAGATTGTACATGGAAAAATTTTACAATTTTTTCACAACTTCTTGAGGGTACCTTGCTATACTATTCATTTGTGAGGATAGTATTCTTCTGCTGCTAGCTTAAAAAAGACACGATATAAGTCGATGCACTCTCGAGTTGGAAGTGCGACCATACAACCTCATGAAGTGTAGTCGAGGCAATACATTGAGGAGACAGTTCTATGCCAGATACATCAAAACCCTCGGCAAGGGCAGCAACAGTATCAAATACTTCGTTAGCAAAAATTCCTCCGGCTAAACCAACACCGAAGAGAGCTTTTGGCCAGAATACGTGGCATACGAAACCCAGGCGTGGCGTAAAAATTGATGCGATATTGGGTAGCGCTCTGGAAGCTCTTCAGGCCAATCGCATGCGTTCATTCCTGACCATGCTCGGCGTGATTATCGGCGTGTCGGCAGTTATTGCTGTTGTGTCATTAACGCAGGGAGTGAATCAGAGTGTTAGCGCGCGGTTCGCCAGCCTCGGCACCAATGTTATTACTATCTCGCCCGGCGCGGCTTCAACCAATGGTGCACGTAGCGCCGCGGGAACAGAACAGACGCTTACACTGGCTGATGCCCAGGCGGTGGCACAGGTTGACCACGTAGTCGATATGACTCCTGTTCTGACAACCTCCGGCCAGATAGTCTATGGGAGCCAGAACTGGAATACATCAGTACGCGGTGTCTATCCAAGTTACCAAACAATTCAGAGTTGGCAGATTGACGAAGGCTCATGGTTCACTGAACAGGATGAACAGACAAGTGCTCCTGTGGCTGTGCTCGGACAGACTGTCGTTCAGAATCTCTTTACTACTACAGGTACCGACCCGATTGGTGAAACGATCCTTATAAATAATCAAGCTTTCAAGGTTGTTGGTACGCTTCAGGCCAAAGGAACACAGGGCTTTGCAAATGTGGATGACGCCATCTTTGTGCCTTATAGCGCGGGCAATGAGCGCTTGAAGCCCTCTCCTGTCTATGTTGACCA
>DATMNR010000027.1:0-5525 GCA_035568795.1 Ktedonobacteraceae bacterium | reverse complement strand
CCGAACTTTTTAACTTCAATAGTTGATACGGTACTGGATTCTGTGGATACCGTATTACTGGCAGTTTTCGCAATCTCCAATGTGGCAATTGGACAATATGGTGCTGCAATCAGGATAGCCATTTTTGTCTCAATGCCTTTACAATCCTTGAATACCATGTTTTCTCCGACCATCGCAGAACTCTATAGCAAAGGTGAATATCAGAGGCTATCCGCGATGTTCAAGATTGTGACTAAATGGGCTCTTACATTCAGTTTGCCAATTTTTTGGATCGCGGTGCTTTTCGCAGAACCTTTGTTGGGAATATCGGGAATTGGTTTTACCCCTGCTTGGCCTTTACTCATTGCGTTAGCTATAGGTAATTTGATCAACGTAGCAACAGGTAGTGTAGGATATATGCTACTCATGACAGGGCATCAGAAGATTACCTTTCTCAACTCGCTTGTCGCGATTGTCTTCAATATTGTACTCGGTGTTATACTAATCCCACGTTTTGGTGCAATGGGGGTGGCAATAGCAACAGGTGTAGCTCTCAGTGTCGTAAATTTGATGCGCTTGCTTCAGGTTTACTTTTTCCTGAAGATGACGCCGTTTCGTTGGGATACACTCAAACCGATTGGTGCTGCATTGATTAGCGCTGTAATCACGGGTAGTTTAATTTACTGGTTAAGTCTTACGAACCTGTCGCTACATATATCGCGAATAAATATTTCCATTGAACTTGCTCTTATTCCAGTTTTCATTGTGTTATATGTGGGGCTGCTTGCGATATTCAGAATAAGCCCAGAAGATCAAATAGTGTTAGATGCGCTGCGTAGAAAGTTGAGACGCGGCAAAAAATAAGAGGTGTTATGCGAACTGTTCTCTTTGGCGTTGATGGTTTGACATTCCGCGTTCTTCATCCTCTCATTGAACGTGGTGATCTCCCCAACTTCCGTCTGTTAAGCGAAAAGGGATGTGAGGCCATTCTTGAATCCAAATATCCCCCGGTCACTCCCGCTGCCTGGACATCAATTTCGACAGGTAAGAAACCAGCGTCGCATGGCGTCTATGATTTTTGGGAATATGAAGAAGAACAGAGTGGGATGGCTCGCAAAGCGCGTGTGCGAACACACCGCAAAGGAGCTAAAGCAATCTGGAATATATTGAGTGATTACAACAAACAAGTACTTGTCATCAATGTGCCTGTCACCTATCCACCCGAAGCTGTGAACGGTGTGATGGTGAGTGGTTATTTGACTCCCAGCAGCGAAGTGGATTTTACATACCCGGTGAACTTTAAAGAAGAACTCTTTCGTGCCGTGCCTGATTATATGATCGACCTTGGGCATGAAGATATGTTCAGTATGAAGTTGACAGGAAAATCTGATCCACTGATCGATGCAACATTACGAATGACTGAGCGTCGCATCCAGTTGACCCTTTATTTGATGAAAGAAAAAGCCTGGGATTTTTGTTATGTTGCGTTTGTGGGTGCTGATCGGTTGCAACATCCACTATGGGATGACATCCTCTCACTTGAGACGCGAGCGACGGAATATTTTCGTCAGCTAGACTATGGCCTGGGTCTTATCTTAGAACAGCTTAGCCCAGAAGATAACCTATTTATCGTTTCTGATCACGGTTTTCAGGGGGCAACCTACTTCTTTGATATAAATGAATATCTGTATAGCAAACGCTTACTCTTTCCCAATGTTGATAACAAACGCAGGCAGGCCAGTCGCTACACAACAATAAAACACACACTCAGACATGTCGGTTTACTTCCATTAGCACGAAGAGCAAAAAGGCTACTCAAGAAAACAGGTGCCATTCAGGAGTATATGGGTGATGTGCTTCAGCCAGTCTTGACCGATATTAATTGGGAACAAACGAAAGCCTATGTACCCTCTATGTCTGGCTTTTTGGGTGGCTATGCTGATATTTTCCTGGCAGAAGACCTGGATGAAGTTATCCTGGCTCAGCTTTGTGAAGATTTAAAAAGCTTGCGACATCCGCGAACGGGGCAGCCTCTGATTGATGCTCTATACACTACTGAGGTATTCGGCAAAGGTCCATATGCTCCACGTGAGCCACATCTGCTACTGCTTCCTACAGATGGAATCACTTTCCGCATGAGCCTTGGTAATGAACGTCTATGGGATGCTGCAAACACAACACGCGGTACACATCAGAGAGAAGGCGTTTTCTACGCGTATGGTCGTGGTATTAAACAAGGCTTTAGAGCATCTAATGCTGAATTGTATGATATTGTACCAACGATCCTGCATAGTATGGGGTTACCGTTACCTGGCCAATTTGATGGCTGTGTACTTGATGAATTGTTTGTCGAGAACAAGCAGGTTGAGCAAGGAACAGCGGAGGAAGTGAACGGTGCCGAAAGCAGTCTAGTCAGGAGTAAGCTGAAAAAGTTGCTTGGGGCGTGATCTAATTTTTCCATACTTTAGGTTTCATACTCGAAATTCAATGCGAAGGCAAGGTTCAATTATGAAGAAGAGTCCTTGACAGTTTGAACATCTCTACAGTGTCATTCTGAGCGAAGCGAAGAATCTCGTTGCCCAGCGAGTGAGATCCTTCGCTTCACTCAGGATGACAAGGCTGGGCATTTCTCTTCGTGATGAACTGACACACTCATTTGAACCTTGCCTAAGAGCAAAATTGTAACCTATACAGTACAATCATTACATCCTCATAACCAGATCTTCACCTTTTCGCTCTTCCTAGATCTCTCTCTATCTTTCATACTTGTTATTGTTGGTATGCTGGCTCTATCACACAGTGTAGGAAGGTAGGAAGAACTATGTTGAAGAAGATGCATTTATCGGGAATGTTTAGATGGTGGGTAATCCCTGTATGGACGGTTATGGCGTTGCTTTCCTTTTTGTTTATGAGAGAAAGTTTTATTGCGTTCAATGCACACGCCGTCCAAACATCTCAGAGGGCTGGATCTGCAGTAGCAGGGGATTGGCCGATGTATCTCGCTGACACAGGACGAAGTGGCTACAACAGCACTGAGACAGCCATCAACCGATCGACAGCACCTAACCTCAAACTACACTGGCAGTATCGTTCAGGTGGGAATATTTCTACGCAACCCGTAGTTGTAAACGGAATGATCTACTGGGGTTCATGGGATGGGTATGAGCATGCGACAAACTTGAATGGTCTCCAGGTCTGGCAAACCAATCTAGGCATAAACTCAGTCCCAAGCGGTTGTCACCCTCCTAAAGCTGGCGTAGCTAGTATTGCTGCAGTTGACTCAGTCAAGATAAATGGCACGATGACAGCGGTGGTTTTTGTGGGTGGTGGTGACGCCAACTTTTATGCCTTGAATGCTAATACGGGAACAGTCATCTGGAAGACTCCATTAGGAACACTACCCGCTACTTTCCTCTGGAGTTCACCTGTAGTATATCAAGGTAGCGTCTATATGGGAGTTTCCTCCTTTGGAGACTGTCCACTCGTGCAGGGTCAACTGGTCAAGATGAATGAGGCAACTGGATCCATTCAAAACGTCTTCAACAACGTTCCCAATGGCTGTATAGGCGGGGCAGTATGGAGTTCTCCTACTATAGATGCATCCACAAATGATGTCTTTATTGCCACCGGCACTATTCATCCTCAATGCTCTTCACCTGAGCCTCATACCCTATCGATGATTGAACTGCATGCATCTGACCTTAGTTTTGTGGGTTCCTGGCAGTTACCGCCATCCGATTGGATAGGTGACAGCACCGATTTCGGAGCCACCCCAACGCTTTTCCAGGCTACTATCAATGGTAAATTACAATATCTTGTCGGTGCCAATAATAAAAATGGAAAGTTTTACGCATTTGTGAGGGGAGCTATCAGTAATGGTCCGATTTGGGAAGATCATATCGCTGCACCAGGCAGATGTCCATTATGCGGTCAAGGAGCCATTTCTTCAGCTGCCTGGAATGGTAGTACACTGTTCATAGCTGGTGGGCAAACAACGATCAATGCAACTGCTTGCAAGGGGAGTGTGCAGGCAGTCAATCCAGCCACAGGCGCCTATCTTTGGCAGCGTTGTCTAAACGATGGGGCTGTTTTGGCACCAGTTACATTGGTTCCAGGAGTAGCTATTGTTACAGCAGGCAAGGATGTTTTACTGCTCAATACATCCACGGGACAAACCCTTAACACTCTTATGGATACGCGTAATAATTCGCGTTACTTTGCAGGAGCTTCCGTTTCAAATGGGATACTCTATACCGCCAATATGGATTTTAATCTCTATGCTTATGGTCTCTAGAACAAACAAATGTAGGTCAAAAGAGAGAATTGTTTAAAGGGAAAGAGAGGCTTTTTGTGCAATCTTTCGTTAGCTTGAGAAGATTGACAATGCTTTCTTTAGCGGTTGTGATTATTTTCAGTGTTGTATTGCTTAGTCTCACAAGACCAGGAGTACATGCCAGTGAGGCTTTGCTTCACCAGGCGGACTGGTCAACATTTGGTTTCAAGCCGCAGCATGATCGTGTGAATACGTACGAACATATCCTCACACCCTCCAATGTATCAAAATTAACGCTTGACTGGAAAGCTCTCACGGGGGACTCTGTCTATTCCTCTCCGGCAATTGTGGGTGGTGTCGTGTATGTTGGTTCAGATGATCGTAAACTGCATGCATTTGATGCCAGCACGGGCATTGAACTTTGGAATTTCCAAACAGGGAATTTCATTCAATCCTCACCAACGATTACTAATGGTGTGGTCTATATCGGCTCGGATGACGGATTGGTGTATGCTCTGAACGCTACTACAGGTGCAGAATTGTGGCATTTCCAAACAGGGAATTTTATTGACTCCTCGCCAACGGTTGTCAACAATGCTGTCTATGTCGGCTCTGGTGATGGGAAGATATATGCTCTGAATGCCACATCAGGGATGTTGCTATGGGAGTTTCAGACCGGTAGTGTGGTCCACTCTGTGCCGGCTGTGGCAGGCGGTACGGTTTATATCGGCTCTGATGATGGCAATGTCTATGCTTTGAGCGCTTCAAAAGGCAAAATGTTGTGGAGCTATCAGACAGGGAATTATGTAGTTTCTTCGCCAGCAGTGGTGAATAACGTGGTTTATATTGGCTCTGGCAATGGCAAACTCTATGCTCTGAATGCCACCACTGGTGTCAGGATATGGGCCCATGGAAGCGGATTTAATTTCTTCTCTTCTCCAGCTGTGATGAACGGCATAGTGTATATCGGTTCTTATGACCACAAGCTGTATGCCCTCAGTGCCTCGACGGGGATGGTCTTGTGGAGCTACAAGACTGGTTATTACATATATTCTTCTCCAGCAATAGCAAACGGTATCGTCTTTGTTGGTTCAGACGACCGTGGTGTGTATGCACTTGATGCTAAAAAGGGTGCCATGTTATGGAGTTACCAGACAGGAAGCTACGTTATCTCCTCGCCAGCAGTTGTTGATGGTGTCGTGTATGTCGGCTCGATTGACAATTATCTCTATGCATTTCATCTGCCAGGTAGAACTCCATGAAAAGGACGATA